>JAMPYE010000213.1 GCA_023700825.1 Thermoanaerobaculia bacterium
CCCGTTTTCTTTGTGGGGGATGGGGAGTGCGGAAGCTTCGCTTTCGCCCTCCACATTCCCCGCCCGCCTGCTCATCGCCTCTCGCCTCTCGCCTTTCGCCTCGCCTTCCCGAACACCTCCCTGTGACGCGCGTTACCCTGCGATGATGCAGCGGGCCCCGTGCGCGATCGCGGCGCTGTGGTGCAATCGAGGCAGGGCAGGATGCAGACATGAAGACTGCGGTAACCGAACTTCGCGACGCTGTTCACGAGTGGGTACACTCGAGAGGAGACGCGGCAGCGATGCACACCGCGGCGCTCCACCTGCTCTCGACCGTCGAGACGCTTCTCGAGTCGGGCCGCCCTCAACACGTCGCCGCGGCGGACTGGCACGAGTATCTCGAAGTCACCGGGCACTCCTCGTTCCTTCAGAGCCTCCCGAACCTCGGCGCACGCGAGCGATGGGCCGAAACGGCGTTCCGCGTCATCCGGGTGTCGGACTACTCGCTTCGCACGTTGCTCGAGGCGCGAGCGCGCGTGCATCCGGAGCGGATCCTCTTCGAGGACGGCCGCGAGCTCGACTCGACGAGCTGGAGCTACGCGCAGGTCGCCCGGTACGTGCGTTCGATCGCGGGTGCGTTTCTCACCGCGCAACCTGGGGCGCCACGCGTCGCGATCTTCTGCGAGAACGGCGTCGACGGCGCCTGCGCCGATCTCGCCTGCCTAACCGAGGGGATTCTCGTCACGCCGCTCAACGTCCACTTCGACACCGAGACGATCGCCTGGATTTTCGCCCGCCTCGACATCAACATCGTCGTCACCGACAGCGAGGAGCGGCTCGCGCGTCTGGCCGAGGTGCGGCAGAAGTCGGGCCGCGAGTTCCGCGTCTTCCATGCCGGAAGCCGCGCCACCGCGACCACCGTGCAGGGGCTCGAGTCGGAGCCGCTGCGCAAGGCGTGCTCGCGTCTCGACCTCGCCGCGGTGGAAGCGCTCCTCTCCGGCCGGCATCCCGACATCATGGCGCCGGCCACGGTGATGTTCACCTCGGGGAGCACAGGCAGGCCCAAGGGCGTCGTCTTCAGCCAGTACAACCTCGTGAGCAAGCGCTTCGCGCGCGCGGCCGCGCTTCCGGCGGTCGGCGAGAACGAAGTGCTGCTTTGCTTCCTCCCGCTCTTTCACACGTTCGGCCGCTACCTCGAGATGCTTGGGATGATCTACTGGGGCGGCACCTACATCTTCGCCGGCAGTCCGTCGGCGGAGTCGCTGATCGCGGACATGGGGCGCGTGCGCCCGACCGGGCTGATCAGCATCCCGATCCGTTGGACCCAGATCCGCGACCACTGCCTCGAGGCGATGGACCGCGCGGGCGACGCTGAAACGGAAGAGGCTGTGTTCCGCGAGATCGTCGGCGGCCGGCTTCGCTGGGGCCTTTCTGCCGCGGGCTACCTCGATCCGAAGGTCTTCCGCTTCTTCCAGCGGCACGGCGTCGACCTCTGCAGCGGCTTTGGCATGACCGAGGCGACGGGCGGCATCACGATGACGCCTCCCGGCGAGTATGTCGACGCGTCGGTCGGCGTCCCGCTTCCGGGGCTTCGCGCCCGCCTCAGCGAGGCGGGAGAGTTGCAGATCTCCGGGCCGTACGTGGCCCGATATCTCGACGAGCACGGAGCGCCCGCCTCGCTTCCCGACTGCGATCCCGATGCGGAGCACTGGGTCGCCACGGGTGACCTCTTCGCGGAGCGGCCTAACGGCTACCTGGAGATCATCGACCGGATCAAGGACATCTACAAGAACAGCCGCGGCCAGACCGTCGCGCCGCAGCGGGTCGAGCAGCGATTCGAGGAGGTTCCGGGGTTCCGCCGCGTCTTTCTGGCCGGCGACCACCGGGACCACAACGTCCTGCTCGTCGTCCCCGACCGCTCCGACCCTGTGCTCGAAGGGCGCTCGGAAGAGGATGTCCTCGAATATCTCGGGCAGATCGTCGCGTCGGCGAACGCGGGGCTCGCTCCCTACGAGCGCGTCGTCCGCTTCGCCGTGCTCGACCGCGATTTCGACGCGGAGCGGGACGAACTGACTCCGAAGGGATCCTTCCGGCGAAAGGTCATCGAGGCGCATTTCGCGGAGACCATCGAGAAGCTCTACGCGAGCAACCACGTCGACCTCGTCGCCGGTCCGCTGCTGGTGAGGGTCCCGCGCTGGTTCTTCCGCGACCTCGGCGTTCTCGAGGACGACATCGTCGCGACGGACGGCGGCATCAGGAACCGCAGGAGCGAGCTCGCGTTACGCGTCGCACGCGAGAGCGACGGCTCCGTGCGCGTCGGCGATCTCGCCTACCGGATTCCGGGCGACGTGGTCGACCTCGGCCTGTTCGCGCGGCAGCCTCGCCTCTGGGTCGGCAACGCCGCGTTCGCGGCGTTCTCGCCGTGCAAGCCGGGATGGGAGCTGCCTCTGCGCGGCGTCAGCGAGAAGGTGCGCATCCCGAAGTCGGCGCCGCGGCCGGCGCACGTCGCGGGGCGCCCGCGTCTCGACGACGACCGGCTCCGCGCCGTTCACGCGCTGTGCATTCCGGCGCTCTTCGGTGACGAGCTGGAGTCGCGCGAGGCCGTCGAGCAGCTCGGGCACGAGCTCGGGCGAGTCGACGAGCGCACGGCGTCGGTGATTCACCGCAGGCTCGAGGCGCTGGCCTACCGACCCGAGGAGGAGATCCGCGCGCTCGCCTATCGCGTGCTGCTGCTCGACGAGTCGGGAACGGTGAGCAGCGACGCGTACGCGACCTTCCTCGAATCGGGACAGACGTACCTGACGCCCGAGAGCATCGCGCTGATCGCGAGCGCGCGGCGCGGAGAGCGGAGGCTGCAATCGCTTCGGCACCGGCTCTACAACTACCGCACGACGCTCGAATGGCCGGCGGCTCCGGCGCGGCGACGCCAGTTCGAGCGGAGCTTCAGGCTCCTCGCCGACTTCGCGCGCCACGACCGGGAGTATTTCCCGACGGTTCAATCGGAGCTCGCGTGCTGGGCGCTCTTCCACGAGGACCCGGCACTCGCACGCAAGGCCGACCGCGCGGTGCACGAGCTCGCCGACTGGTATCGAGGCGTGCTCGCGGAGTCGGCCGTGGATCCGGAGTCGGCGCGCCCGATCGACAAAGTCGTGTTCGAATACGGCATACCGCAGGCCGATCGCGCGCAGCTCGAGAAGCTGCTGTTCGAGCGCACCTTCCTCGTCGAAGCGATTGCACGGGCATTCGGCGACCAGCGCTTTTCCTGGTCGCGCGTCGCGCCCGACGGGCTCTGGGTCTCGCCGATGCTGTCGCAGCACCAGCTGCACATCTACCGGCTCGGCATCAACCTCGCGGACGGCCGCCACTACGATCTCCTGCTCGTCATGGGCAAGGCTCTGCGACGGGCTGCGATCCGCGAGACGGTTCGCTGGCTGACCGCGCTCTCGGGGCATGTCGTCGGCGCGCCGGTCTTTCCGCGCTTCGGCGTCTGGCGCAGGGATCTCGGCGCGATGGCGGTGGCGTACGTGAGCGACCTGACGGCGTGGGAGCGCGTGCGCGAGCTCTCGAGCCAGCGCGACGTGCGAGACGCGGCGGTCACCGCGTGGAGCTGGCGGCGGCTCTTCGTGCGGTCGATGACGGCGTTCTTCCGGGGATGGGAGCAGAGCGGGTTCCGGATCGTTCCGGGCTCGGTGACGCCGGAGAACGTGGCGCTTCCCGACGCCGACTTCCACGAGACGGCGAACATCCTCTCGATCGCGGGATGGCGGCCTTACGCCGGGCCGCTCTCGCTCGTGCGGCCGCTGCTGCGAAGCTTCTACCGCCTGACCGAGGCCCATTATCCGCACAGCCGGGCGATGCTCCGGCCCGAGTGGATCTTCGAGGCGTGCATCGAGGCGCTGGGCGAGGAGCGGGCACAGAACTTCTTCGACATGCTCGAGTCGGCGCTCTCTGCCGTGCCGGCCTCGGCCGACACGGAGATCCTCGGGAGCGCGCTCGCGCGATTCCGCGCGGGGCTCGCGGAGCGGCCGTACATCCCCCTGCCGGTCCACTGCGCGATCCACCGCTACCTCGACTGGGAGCGTACCAACATGACCGCGAGCTTCGAGGCGCGCGAGGAGGCGGTCATTCAGATGGTGCACCTCTACCGCTTCGAGCGGTTCCCCGAGGCCTATCGTTACTACGTCTACCAGCACACGTACTTCAAGGGTGCCGGCGCTCGGGTTCACGAGGCGTTCGACCGCCTGATCGCGCGAAGGCTCGGCGACACGCACGCGTTGCCGGGACATCTCGAGGAACTCTCGACGCTGCAGGGGCTGCTCACCGACCCGGGAGATCGGGACGTCTTCAGCCGCATGGTCTTCCCGATGGCGCGTCGCGCGCAGAAGCTCGAGCTCTACGCGCTCGGAGAGACTGCGGGGCACCGCGTCATCGTCCGCTCGGAGATCCGGGACGAGAGCGGAAGCCCCTACGTCGTGCGCGAGCCGATCTCGCCGGCCGAGATCGGGCATCTCTACCGGCTCCTGCTCGAGACCGACTACCCGAAGCACGTCGCGGAGCACGATCTGCACCTGGTCATCACCGACGAGGAGGAGCGGATCGTCGGCGGACTCTGCTACCGCTGGCAGGAGGCGGGCTCGGTCTACGTCGACGGCATCGTGGTCGCCGACTCGCTGACGAACCACGGGTTAGGCGGGCGCCTGCTCGAGGACTTCTGCGTCCGCATGGCGGCGCAGGGAGCGCACGTCGCCAAGACCAACTTCTTTCTCGGCCGCCTCTTCGCGAAGCACGGATTCCAGGTGAACCAGAGGTGGGGCGGGCTGGTGAGGTTTCTGGACGGGGAGTAGGGCGCTGCTGGCGCGCCGAACCGAGAGTCGGTGACCCGCCGGTGAGCGACAAGGCGATGTGAGAGCCGAGAACTGTTAGCTGAGTCGCGCGGGGCCTCACCGGGCGCGGCCCGCGGTCTCACTCGCGCCGGATCTGGATTGATCGCCTCATCCATGAGGCGACGCGATGCCGGTGCTCGTGACGCCGGCTCGCACGAGCGTCACCGCGTCTCCCACGCGGACTCTCCCCGGACGGAGAACCTCGGCGTTGAGCGCCAGGCGCCCTCCGAAGCGACGGCCGATGTCGCGGAGCACTTCGGGGTCGCGATCGAGCGTGTCGGGATCCACCGTCGTCATCGGGCAGCGGCCGCGCAGGGAGTCGAGCCGCACGATTGCGGCGCCGATTCGCAGCGTCGCTCCCGGCCAGTCGACTTCTTCGAGACCTGGCACGCCCCCGATCAGAATGTTGGGTCGCAGGCGCCGGACGTCGCGTCCGAATGCTTCGACCGCGCCGTCCGTGGCCACGAGCAGGGGCAGGATGTCGAAGCGTGACTCCGGGTCCGATTCCTCGATCCAGGCATCCTCGCCCGCGGCTGCCTTTACGAGCGCCGCCGCCTCGCGGCTGTCCCACGGGAGGCCGTCGACGAGCGACCGCCCATTCGCATCGAGGCTCGCCCGAAGTCCGAGGAGCTTCCACTGACGGCGCGATGTCCGGACCCCCTCGGGGCCGCACACCCACACCGCGCGGTCTCCGGGGATTCCGTCGAGACCGATCGCCGCCTCACGCAGCGCCTCTCCCGCCATCGACTTGACCGGGTAGCGCCAGAGACCGGCGACGTGAAGAGCTTCGGAGCGCTGGGACATGTTCATTCGCATCCTTCGTGACGTGGTGAGGGGTAACTGCACCTCCTTGGATGCCGCGCGTCGCGATTTGTGACATACGGTGTATTGCGCGCACCCTGTCACACTTCTCCGATCGCGGCATCTCAAGGGCGTACCGGACACTTCCGGACGGAGGATCGAGATGACGACGAACGAGAGACCAAAGCGTAAGCACATTGCCTGTGGGGACGTGGTTGCGGGCTGTGCGTTCACCGCGAGCGCAGAAGACGATCAGGAACTGATCGCGAAGGTCGCCGAGCACGCGGCGCACGACCACGGCGTTGAGCATGTGACGCCGGAGCTGGCCGAGAAGGTGAAGGCCGCGATCCGGACGGCGTAGACTCGGCCCATGCCCGTTCCCGACGCGGATCAGAGTGACGAGACGCTCGCGGCTTTGGCCGCGTCGGGAGACGGCCGCGCCTTCGAGCTTCTCGTGGGGCGCTACGAGGGCCGGATC
Organism: Thermoanaerobaculia bacterium; assembly: GCA_023700825.1. Classification (GTDB taxonomy): domain Bacteria; phylum Acidobacteriota; class Thermoanaerobaculia; order Gp7-AA8; family Gp7-AA8; genus JACPDH01. The sequence continues at coordinate 6,142 of JAMPYE010000213.1, forward strand.
TACCGGCTTGCGTGCCGCCTGACGAGCGAGACCGACGCGCCCGACGTTCTGCAGGACACCTTCCTGCAGGCGTACCGGCATCTCGGCGAGTTCCGGGGCGCCTCGCGCTTCGGGACCTGGCTCTATCGCATCGCGACGAACGTTTGTCTGATGCGACGGCGGGCGGCATCGCGGCGACCGAGCGAGTCGCTCGAGAGCTTCCTTCCCCGGTTCGACGAGAACGGCACGCATGCGGACACGCCCGAAACGCTCAGCCGCATGTCGCATCTCGACGAGCGGCTCGACAGAGAGCGGCTCGCGGAGCGGGCGCGCGCGGCGCTCGACCGCCTTCCCGAGACCTACCGCGAGGCGTTCGTCCTTCGTGACCTCGAAGAGCTCCCGACCGCGGAGGTCGCCGAGACGCTCGGCCTCGAGCCGGCTGCGGTGAGGCAACGCGTCCATCGCGCACGGTTGATGCTGCGGGGATTCCTGAACGACCTGGCGGGGAGGATGCCATGAGCGATTTGACGTGTGCCCGTGGAGTGGATCTCCTGATGGACTACCTGGAGGGCGTCCTCTCCGTCGCCGTGAAGGAGTCGATCGACCGGCACGTCGGAGGATGTCCTCGATGCCTCGCGTTCGTCGCGTCGTACCGCGAGACACCCCGGGTGCTGCGTGACGCGACCGCTGAGGAGATTCCTGCCGATACGAAGCGCCGTCTCGAGAAGTTCGTGCGCGAGCTGTCGAAGCGGTCGCCGGAGCGCTGAGCGCCTGGAAGGTGACGCCACCGGTCACGAGTTCCGGTGCGATGCGGACCGCGGCAGTGGTGCAATAGGATCGGAGATCACGTTGATCGAGGCCGCGCGCAATCGCGCGGTCTTTCTCTCGAAATCCGGCACCCCGCCGGGGTGCGTGAATTCAGTTCGCGTCGTTTCCGGTGGCGGCGCCCCGCCCG
>JAMPYE010000214.1 GCA_023700825.1 Thermoanaerobaculia bacterium
CCTCAGCGCCTTGACGATCATCGAAGTCTTAGCCATGTGATTCTTCGCTCCTCGCGACTATCTTCGGCTCAGCGGCCGGCGAACGGCATGCCGAGCTCCCGAAGGAGAGCGCGCGCCTGTTCGTCGTTCCTGGCCGTGGTGACGATGGTGATGTTCATTCCCTTCGACTTGTCGACCTTCGAGTAGTCGATCTCGGGGAAGATCAGGTGATCGCGGACGCCGAGCGTGTAGTTGCCACGGCCGTCGAACGCGCGGGTCGGCACGCCGCGGAAGTCGCGGACGCGCGGGAGCGCGATGTGGATCAGGCGATCGAGGAACTCGTACATGCGGGCGCCGCGCAGCGTGACACGGGCGCCAATGGCGACTCCTTCGCGCAGCTTGAAGTTCGCGATCGACTTCTTCGCCTTGGTGACGACGGCGCGCTGCCCAGCAATCGACGTAAGCTCTTCGACGGCGACGTCGATGATCTTCGAGTTCTGGACGGCCTCGCCGAGGCCCATGTTGAGCACGATCTTCTCGATGCGCGGTACGGCCATCGGATTCTTGATCCCGAATTCCTTCCGGACCTTCTCCGCGACCTCTTTTTCGTAGAACTCCCTGAGTCTGGCCATATCCGTTTCCTCTTTGTCGATCCGCGAGTAGGATCAGTCGGCGCGCAGCGCGCCTCTAGTTGCTGAACTCCGTCTTGCACTTCCGGCAGACCCGGACCGAGCCCTTTTCGGTCGCCTTGCGGCCGAGGCGGGCGGGCTCCGAGCAGCTCGGGCAGATCACCTGGAGATTCGAGAGCTTGATGGGAGCCTCACGCTCGAGGATGCCGCCCTTGATGTTGCGCTGCGGGTTCGCCTTCGTGTGCTTCTTGATGAAGTTCACGCGCTCGACCACCGCCGCGCTCTTGGTCGGGATCACGCGCAGCACCTTGCCGCGCTTGCCGCGATCCTTGCCCGAGATCACGAGCACTTCGTCGTTCTTCTTGACGTGCACCTTCGAGGTCGTCGGGGTGTCTTTGAGTTTGGTCGTCTTGTACATGGTTTACCTCAGATGACCTCAGGGGCGAGCGAGATGATCTTCATGAACTTCCGTTCGCGCAGCTCGCGCGCGACGGGGCCGAACACGCGCGTGCCGACCGGCTCGTTGTCGTCCTTGATCAGCACCGCGGCGTTGTCGTCGAACTTGATGTACGACCCGTCGCGACGGCGCGTTTCCTTGACCGTCCGGACGATGACCGCTTTCACGACCGCGCCCTTCTTGACCGTGCCGTCCGGAGCCGCTTCCTTGACCGACGCCGTGATGACGTCGCCCAGCCGGGCGTACTTGCCCTTGGTCGATCCGCCGATCATCTTGATACAGGCGATCTTCTTCGCGCCCGTATTGTCGGCGACATTGAGAATGGTACGCATCTGAATCATGGCTAGCTCCTCGCGACCCGCTATCAGTCGATCCGCGGCCTAGTTGGCGCGCGAAATCACTTCTTTGACGCTCCAGCGCTTTCTCTTGGAAAGAGGGCGCGTCTCCTCGATCAGCACGCGGTCGCCCACGTTCACGTCGTTGTTCTCGCAGTGCGCCATGAACCTGCTCGTGCGCTTGATGTACTTCTGGTACATCCCGCTCATGACGGTGTTCTCCACCGACACGACCACGGACTTCTGCATTTTGTTCGACACGACCACGCCGACCTTCGTCGAACGCCGGCCTGCGGTCTTGGTTTCGTTCACTTCCGTGTTGTTCGCCATCGTCGCTCTTCTCCCTCTGCTACTTCGCGGCCTTCTGCAGCTCGCGCTCGCGGAGGATCGTCTTGATGCGCGCGATGTCGCGGCGCACGTCCTTTGCCTTCGCCGATTTCTCCATCGAGCCGGTGGCCTTCTGGAAGCGGAACTTGTACTGCTGCTGGACGAGATCCCGCTCCATCGTGAGGAGCTCGGCGTCGCTCTTGTCCTTCAGAACTACGCGCTTGCTCATGCTCCAATCTCCAATTCCTGCCTGGTCACGAATCGCGTCTTGATCGGCAGCTTGTGCGCCGCGAGCCGGAACGCGGCCTCGGCGATCTCGCGCGTCACACCTTCCATCTCGTAGAGGATGCGCGCCGGCTTCACGACGACGACCCACTCCTCCGGGGGACCCTTGCCCTTGCCCATACGAGTCTCGAGAGGCTTCTTCGTGATCGGCTTGTCGGGGAAGACCCGGATCCAGATCTTCCCGCCGCGCTTGATGTAACGCGTCATTGCGATACGAGCCGCTTCGATCTGACGGGCGGTTACCCAGCCGTCCTCGAGCGCCATCAGCCCGTAGTCGCCGAACGACACCTTCGCTCCGCGCGTAGCGAGGCCCGAACGGCGTCCTCGCTGCTGCTTTCTGAACTTCACTTTCTTGGGCATCAACATGATGCGTTTCTCCTGACCGGATCTCCCGGGGAAAGGCTAGTTCACGGCCTTGCGGCGGCTGCGCGCCTTGCTCATCTCGCCCTTGAAGAGCCAGACCTTGATTCCGATGGCGCCGTACGTCGTGCGCGCCGTCGTCTCGCCGTAGTCGATGTCGGCCTTCAGCGTGTGCAGGGGCAGGCGTCCATCCTGATACCACTCGCTTCGCGCGATCTCGGCGCCGTTGAGGCGGCCGCTGACGCGGACCTTGATGCCCTTGCCGCCGAAGCGGAACGTGCTCTCCATCGCCTTCTTCATGGCGCGACGGAACGCGACGCGGCGCACGAGCTGCCCGGCGATGTTCTCCGCCACCAGCTGAGCGTCGAGCTCGGGACGGGTAACTTCCTGGATGTTGATGTAGACCTCGCCGTCCACCATCTTCTGGAGCTCGTCGCGAAGCTTGTCGACCTCCGCACCCTTGCGTCCGATGATGATGCCGGGACGAGAGGTGTGGATGTTGATCCGCATCTTGTTCGCCGTACGCTCGATGTCGATCTCCGACACGCCGGCGTGCGACAGACGCTTCTTGAGGTCTTCGCGCAGCTTCAGATCACGATGGAGCGTGGTCGCGTAGGTGCGGCCCGCGAACCAGCGAGAATGCCACGTCTTGTTGAATCCGAGACGGAACCCGTAAGGATGAACCTTTTGACCCAAAGTCTGCCTCCGTTATTTCTGCGCCCGGGTGGACGTCGACTTCTTCGCGGCGGTCGCGCGGCCCTTCGCCGGAGCCTTGCCCGCACTCTTGCCAGGCGCCTTGCCAGCGCGCTTGGTTGCCGCTCCGCCGGTCCGCTTGTTGACCGGCTCGACGTCGTCTGAAACATGAATCGTCACGTGCGACTGCCGCTTGAGGATCCGGAACGCGCGACCCATCGAGGCAGGCTGAATCCGCTTCTCGGTCGGGCCTTCGTTCACGTAGATCTTCGAGATGACCAGGTCGTCGACGTTCGGCGCCGATTCCGAGTTCTCGGCGTTTGCGACGGCCGAACGGAGGAGCTTCTCGAGATCCTTCGCCGCCATCTTCTTGGTGAACCGCAGGATCTGATACGCCTCTTCGACCCTGCGACCACGGACCGTGTCCGCGATCAGGCGCACTTTCTGCGCCGATGCCTTGAGGTATTTGAGTGTTGCCTTCGTTTCCATCGCGTTCTCCAGTCGGTCCGAATCCGGCCGCCTACTTCGCCGCCGGCGCCGAAGCCGGTTTCGAGCTCTTCTCGACCTTCTTGCCGCTGTGTCCCTTGAACGTCCGGGTCAGCGCGAATTCGCCGAGCTTGTGGCCGACCATGTTCTCCGACAGGTAGATCGGGATGAACTTGTTGCCGTTGTGCACGGCGACGGTCAGTCCGACCATCTCGGGGGTGACCGTGGAGCGGCGCGACCAGGTCTTGATGACCCTCTTCTCGCGCTGGCGGTTCATGTCCTCGACCTTCTTCAGGAGGTGGTCGTCGACGAACGGGCCCTTCTTGATTGAACGTGCCATGTCTCTCGTGTCTCCCCGTTACTTGGTGCGGCGCTTGACGATCAGCTTGTTGGTCGTCTTGTTGCGGCGAGTCTTGTAGCCCTTCGTCGGCTGGCCCCACGGCGAGACCGGGTGACGTCCACCCGAGGTCTTGCCTTCGCCGCCGCCGAGCGGGTGATCGACCGGGTTCATCGCGACGCCGCGATTGTGCGGACGCTTGCCGAGGTGGCGCGTGCGTCCGGCCTTGCCGACCTTCACGTTCTCGTGCTCGAGGTTGCCGACCTGGCCGATCGTGGCATAGCAGCGAATGTGCACCTTGCGGATCTCGCCCGAGGGAAGGCGAAGCGTCGCATGGTCACCCTCGCGAGCCATCAACTGCACCTGCGAGCCGGCCGAGCGAGCCATCTGGCCGCCCTTGCCTTCCTTGAGCTCAACGTTGTGGACGATCGTGCCAACCGGGATGTTCAGCAGCGGCAGCGCGTTACCCACCACGATGTCGGCTTCGGGCCCGGCAGTGATCGTCTGGCCGACCTGGAGCCCGTTCGGCGCAAGAATGTAGCGCTTCTCGCCATCGGCGTAGTTGATCAGCGCGATGTTCGCGCTGCGGTTCGGATCGTACTCGACCGTCGCGACCTTGCCCGGAATCCCCCGCTTGTCGCGACGGAAATCGATTTCGCGATAGCGCTGCTTGTGTCCGCCGCCGATGAAGCGCGACGTCACGCGGCCGATGTTGTTGCGGCCTCCGGTCTTCGGCTTGCCCTTGGTCAGAGCCTTGGCCGGCTTCGAGTGCGTCAGCTCGTCGAAGGACGGGTGCGTCTGGAACCGGATTCCAGGCGACGTCGGTTGATACTTCTTAACAGGCATAGTTTCCTCGTTTTTCGCCTCGTTATCGGGCGGCGCTCTCGAGCGCCGCCCTCGTCCGGACTAAACGCCCTCGAAGAACTCCGGCGCTTTCTGTCCGGCCTTCAGGCGCACGTACGCCTTGCGCCAGTCGGACCTGCGTCCGATGTTGCGGCCGAGCCTCTTGAGCTTGCCGCGCACGTTAAACAGCCGGACCTCTTCGACCTGAACGTCGAAGAGAGCCTCGACCGCCCGACGGACTTCGATCTTGTTCGCCTTCGAGGCAACCTCGAACGCGATGATGTTCCCCGTCTCCTTCTGGAGCGTGCTCTTCTCGGTGATCAGGGGACGAATGATGATGCGGTAGTGTTCGAGATTCATCCCTGAAGCACCTCCACGAGCTTCTGGAGCGATGCCTGCGTGATCACGATGTAGCGGTTGTTCACCACGTCGTACACGTTCACCTTGAGCGGGTCGGCCATCTGGAGTTTCGGGTTGTTGCGCGAGGCCAGGTGGAGATTCACGTTCTCGGCGAAGTCGACGAGCAGCACCTTGCCGTCCACTCCGAGGGCGCTGATCCGGTCGGCGAGCAGCTTGGTCTTGGGCTGGTCGAGATCGAACCGGTCGACGACCATCAGCTGCTTGTCGCGAAGCTTGCGGGAGAGGGCCGCCTTGAGGGCCGCCTTTTTCTCGCGAACGTTCATCTTGTACGAATAGTCACGCGGAACCGGACCGAAGACCGTGCCGCCGTGGCGGTGGATCGGAGGACGGGCGCCACCCTGGCGGGCGCGACCAGTGCCCTTCTGCTTGAAAGGCTTCTTGCCCGAGCCCGCGACTTCGCCGCGGACCTTCGTCTTGTGCGTTCCGGCGCGGAGCGAGGCGCGATAGTTGCGCACCGCCTCGTGAACGAGGTGCTCCTTGAACGGATAGGAGAACACGTCCCCCGGAAGATCGACCGAGCCGACCTTCTGGTTCTTCGAATCTTTGACTTCAATTGTCGGCATGGCTACTCACCTCGCCTTCCGTTCTGGGCGAAGCTCAGAACGACCACCGAATTCCGACCGCCCGGGACGGCGCCCCGGATGTAGATCAGGTTGTTCTCGGCGTCGATCTTCGCAATGCGCAGATTCTTGACCGTGACCTGGCCACCGCCCATGCGGCCGCCCATTCGCATTCCCTTCATGACTCGCGAAGGGAACGCCGACTGGCCGATCGAGCCGGGCGCGCGATGGAACATCGAGCCGTGCGACTCGCGGCCACCGCGGAACCCGTGGCGCTTGACCACGCCCTGGAATCCCTTGCCCTTCGAGCGGCCGACCACGTCGATCGAGTCGCCGGGCTTGAAGATGTCGACCGCGATCCGGTCACCGACGTTGGCCTCCCCGTCGTAGGGGAACTCGACGAGAGTGCGGCACGGATTCGCGCCCGACTTCTCGAAGTGCCCACGCATCGGGGACGTCACCGCGCGGTAAGACATCTTCTCGACCAGGCCGACCTGGACGGCATCGTAGCCATCCTTCTCAGCCGTCTTCTTCTGCAGGACAAGACACGGTCCGGCCTGGATCACCGTCACGGGGACGATCGAGCCGTCCTCCGCGAAGACCTGTGTCATGCCGACCTTCTTGCCAATCAATCCATGAATCATTCGTTCACCTCGGAGCCTGAGCGCTCACGGAGTTCCGCGCGCCGTAGCGCCGCGACTTGCTCCGGTCTCACGGCCTTCCTCGTTACTTTCCGAAAGCCTTGATCTCCACGTCGACACCCGCGGGCAACTCGAGCTTCATGAGCGCGTCGACCGTCTGGGTCGTCGGCTCGAGAATGTCGAGCAGCCGCTTGTGCGTGCGCATCTCGAACTGCTCGCGCGACTTCTTGTCGACGTGCGGGCTGCGAAGGACCGTGTACCTCGAAATCTGCGTCGGCAGAGGAATCGGGCCGGCGACCCTCGCACCCGTCCGCTTCGCGGTGTCGACGATTTCCGTCGTCGACTGATCGAGCACGCGGTAGTCGTAAGCCTTCAGTCGAATGCGAATTTTCTCGTTCATGATCTTCCTACTGGCCCTTCTTCTTTCTGCCTGCTGCGTCGGCCGGGCGAAGCTTTGCGCTTCGCCCGGCCTCCGAAAAACTAACTACTCGATGATGTCCGTGACCGTGCCGGCGCCGACCGTGCGGCCGCCCTCGCGGATCGCGAAGCGGAGACCCTTCTCCATGGCGATCGGCGCGATGAGCGCGATCGTCAGCGACGTGTTGTCGCCGGGCATGACCATCTCGGTGCCCTCGTTGAGCGTCGCGATGCCGGTGACGTCGGTCGTGCGGAAGTAGAACTGCGGGCGATAGCCGTTGAAGAACGGAGTGTGGCGGCCACCC
>JAMPYE010000215.1 GCA_023700825.1 Thermoanaerobaculia bacterium
AGGGGTCAGAGCTTCGCTCATCTGTCCATTGGGATGATCGAACTCGAACTCCCGATTCGCCAGGACGTTGCGCGCGGCGGCGTCGCTCCCGCGTCGCGTGCGCTGCCACTCGAGACATGATTTATCTGGAGTTCGTTCGGCGGTCTACCCGTCGTAGAATTCAGAAGGCCGAAGGTCTGACCCAACCCGCCGACCCGTGCTTGTGCTGGAGAATGAGGATGATCTGGGCGGCATGCCGGTAGTGCCGGATCCGGTTGTCCCTGGCGGGTGAATCCGCGGTTGGACGATCCGAGAAAGTAGGCGATCACGTGAGTGCAGGCTTTGAAGATTTCAACGTCGACGCCGTGACTTCCTTCTCGTCTGCTGGTGAGTGGTACACGACCTACACGTTCCGGCTTGTACGCGATCAAATTCGAGTGAGCTTCCGCTGCTCGGGACAGGACGGAACTTATCGAAGGAGTTGGCGTCTTGGAGCGAAAAGGAAAGCGCCATGGCGTGTGGCACTCGAGTTCGCAACGCGCCTCGGGAACCCCTACAACCAACCGATAGCGTCGCTCCAAAGTCTCAACGCATACGGATCCAGCGACCCTAAGGCTGAGTTAATTGCGGTCGCTCTCATTCGAGAGGAAGATGGAGACCGCTCGCTCTTCGGGGAAGAGCTCCTCTCGCTGTCCGACGAGCAAGGGGCACTCCTCAAGGCGGATCTCGGAAGCCTCGTCGGGACCAATCGCGAGGAGGGTCTTCTTCGAATACTCGAAGAATGGACATCACTCAAATGGGACGACGAGATCGGGGTGCTTCAGAGCATGAGGCTCGGCGATCTGCTTGCGAGTTACGGATATGGAAGCAACGTCACTGAGGTGGCCGAACTGATCAGTACCGCTAGGGGTGATCAGCTACAGCGACGGCGCAATCAGGAGAAGGAGCTGGAGAGAGAAAAGGCTGTGCTGGGACTCGCGATCGAGACGGTGCTCAACGGACTCGTCCCTGGAGAGAAGCGTCGTGTGCCGGGTTCCGGATTCCCTCGAGTTAAAACTTACTGGAGCAAGGAAGAAGTGGTCCTCCGCGAAGCCGTCCGCGTGTATCTCAGAGACCTTCTTGAGAAGGGAGACGCGATCCCACGAGGGAAAGTCAGACTCCCGGATGTTGGGCCGGTCGACTTCACTCGATTGTTCGGCGGAGCACCTTCGAATGGTTGATCGAGCGGGCAGTTCCTGCCAGGTTGGATTTCATCGAGAGCTGGGGGGCGCAGCTAAAACATGGACTTTAGGCCGCGGGCTAAGCTCGATTCTTGGGCACACCATCCGGATCTCGAAACTCTTGGTTTGATCCAGCGACGGAACAAGCTCGGCGTCTCATCCAGATCGGGAGCGAAATTGACCGAAGCCTTCATCGGAATCGACGTAGCCTGCGCGAAGCGCAAGCGGCTGCCAATCTGCATCTCCACCTGGCGCGATGGACGGCTCGCGCCGGTGCCGCTCCGACGGCTCGCGATCTTGCCGCCCGCCGGGGAAGGGAACGCCGCGACGTTGGACGACGCGCGGGTCACGGCCTTCGCGAGAGAGGCGGCGGCGTACGTGGAGGGCGTGTGCCGCGAGTTGCGGCTGACACCGAAGCGGATCGCCATCGATGCTCCGAGTTCGCCGCGCTCCGAAGGCTCCCTTCGGCGGGCTGCCGAGGCGGCGATGGACCGCCAGGGGATCAGTTGCTTCACGACCCCTTCTGCTTCGGGATTTGCCGAGATCAAGGCGAAGGTGCGCGGGCATCTGGCGGCAGGGGGGACCGCGAACCGTTTGCCTCACGCGAATCAGCTCTGGATGATCGTCGGGTTTGCGCTCTTCCGGGAACTGGAACGGATCGCTCCCTGTCTCGAAGTGTTTCCCCAGGCGACCGCGCGCGTGCTCGGTTCGGGAGCAGTGCATAAGAGCAAGGCCGGGGGAATCGAAGCGCAGCTCGCGGAGGCTGCGAAGTACACGGGATGGCCTTTGTCCGAAAGTGACCTGGCCGACTTCGAGGATCTCGGATTCGGAGACCGTCACGACCGGCTCGATGCGTATCTGTCCGCGTGGGTCGCGGCGCTCGAGGAGCCCGATCGGCTCGCCTTCGGATCGCCACCCGATGACGTGATTTGGACGCCGAAGGGTCGCGAAGGCACGATTTCAATGCCGATCGTCCCGGCGCGGACGATCAGCAAACCTGCGCGTTCGAACGTCGATTCACCTCGGTCGATGACGACTTTCGCGCGTCTCTGTCCGGCGTGTCAGGTGTTCGAGTTCAAGCAGTGGCCACTAGGGTGGGATGCCCACACCGCGCATCGCTGTGCAGGACTGTCGGGGGGTGATCCGGAAACCCGTAAGGCTGAGTTCAGGAAGCGGTTCGGTATCGCGAGGTAGCGAGAACGAGTCAGAGCGGCTCCAGCAATGCATGGATCGGGTGGGGTCAGATCAGAACAAGGAATCATTCACGGCCTGGCGCTTTTCACGCGGCTGGAGCCGCGGATCAAGGCCAACGAGCAGGAGCGCACGGGCCGAACCGGTCGTCAGGGCACGGCCCTCGTTGTTTGTAAGGCTTAAAACAAGGATGTCTGGCAGAAGAACTTATTTTAAAAAGTTGATCTAGGTTAAAATACCGAACGGCGATCGATTCCTTGTTTTCGTCGCCGAGAACGAGACGAGAGGCGATGGCGAGCACGCGAGCGGGCAACTGGGTCAAACAGCCGGCAGGGTACCGGGCATTTATCCCCGCGCCCTTTCCGCCCAAGCCTGCCGTCCGTCTCGACGGCGAGCTGGCGCGCCTCCTTTCGGAAGCCGACCGAGCCCTCGGGCGGGTCGACGGCGTCGCCACCATCCTGCCCAACCCCGATCTCTTCGTCGCGATGTACGTGCGGCACGAGGCGGTCCTCTCGTCCCAGATCGAAGGGACGCAGAGTACGCTCGACGACGTCCTCGCCTTCGAAGCCGAGGGTGAGGACGCCGGCGCTCCGAAGGACGTCACTGAGGTCGTCAACTACGTTGCCGCAATGAACCACGGGCTCGCCCGGCTTCCGAAACTGCCTCTCTCCCTGCGGCTGATCCGGGAGATCCACAAAGAGCTCATGCGTGGGGTGCGCGGTGCGGAGAAGCGACCGGGCGAATTCCGCACATCGCAGAACTGGATCGGGCCAGCAGGCTGCACCTTGAAGGACGCCGAGTTCGTGCCGCCGACCGTGGACGAGATGAACCGCGCGCTCGGAGAGCTCGAGACGTTCCTTCACGACGGGGCGTTGCCGGTGCTCGTACAGGTGGCTCTCGCCCACGCGCAGTTCGAGACGATCCATCCGTTCCTCGACGGCAACGGCCGCGTCGGACGCCTGCTGATCACCCTGCTGCTCTGCGAGAAGAAGGTGCTGCTCCGGCCGCTGCTTTACCTGTCGGTGTTCCTGAAGGCGCACCGGGCGCAGTACTACGACCGCCTGACGGCGATCCGGAACGACGGTGACTGGGAAGGGTGGCTGGCCTTCTTCCTCCGCGGAGTTGCGGAGATGAGTGACAGCGCGGCCGCCACCGCGCGGGAGATCATGGCGCTACGAGAGGATCTTCGCGCGCTCGGCCTTCCGCCTCAGGCGGCCCGCCTCGTCGAGCGGCTGTACGAACATCCCGTTCTCACGGCGCGGCGAGCCGAATCGCTCCTCGGCGTGAGCTTTGCTACGGCAAATCGCGCGCTCGACGATCTCGAGACAGCTGGCGTGGTTCGTGAAGTGACGGGGCAGCAGCGGAATCGGCGGTTCCGGTTCGATCTCTACCTCAACCTTTTCGATCGCGCGCCGCTCGGTCCGGGAGGTGAAGGGGTGGACGTGAGAACGCGAGCGGGCACGAGAGGTTGACGTCGGTCATGCGCGGCGGGCCCGAGCATCCAGCGCACGCGCATCTCGCAGCATTCTGGCGAATCAAGGTTAGGCAGCGACGTGATCTGGACGCCGCGGGTTGGCGATGGAGAGCTCACGCCCCTTTCTCGGGGCTTACGCCCCGAGCTAACCATCGCGGCGCCGCTTCGCGGCTGAGGGGGGTGCGGTTGGTGGCGCGCCTTTCTCGGGGCTTACGCCCCTTTCTCGGGGCTCACGCCCCGAGCTAACCATCGCGGCGCCGCTTCGCGGCTAGGGCACAGTTTCGAGACCTGACCCCCGCTCCGCCTCGCCGATCAGCGAGAAGAAGGCTTCGACGACTCTCGGGTCGAATTGCAGTCCCGTCTCCTGCCGGATGTAGTCGAGCGCCTGCTGGCGCGACCATCCGGGGCGGTAGTGACGGTCGGACGTCAGCGCATCGTAGACGTCGACTACGGAGAAGATTCTTGCCGCGAGCGGGATCGCGTCGCCCGCGAGCCCGCGCGGATAGCCGGTGCCGTCCCACCGCTCGTGATGGCAGTACGGGATGTCGAGCGCCGGCGCGAGGAAATCGATGGAACCGAGCATCTCGCGCGCCTTCTGCGGATGCGTGCGCATGATCGCCCACTCGTCGTCGGTCAGGGGGCCGGGCTTCTGGAGGATGGCGTCGGGCACTCCCATCTTTCCGATGTCGTGAAGCAGCGTGCCCCGCCGTACGTGGTCCCATTGCTCCCGCGGTATCCCCATTTCGGCGGCGAGCTGCATGGTCAGGCGCTCGACCCGGTCGGAGTGGCCGCGGGTCTCGTGGTCGCGCATCTCGAGCGCCAGCGCCCAGCCCGCGAGCGTCTCGTCGTAGGCGCGCGCAAGATGTGTGTTCGCGTCCAGGAGAGAGTCGTGCAGTTGCGCGTTGTTGATCGCCAGCGAGATCTGGTGTGCCAGCGTTCGACAGAGGTCGACGTCGGTCTTTCCCATCTCCTTCGCTCTGCCGATCGATCCCATGATGAACGCGCCGGCCGAGACGGCATCGACGACGAGGGGGACGTAGAGGATCGATCGCAGCCCGCGGGCCTCGCAGATGCCGGCTTCGGCGGGGGACATCGTCTCCTTCGACGAGTCCTCGACGAAGATCGGATCTCTCCCGATGAGGCAGCGCGCGATGTGCGGGTGGTCCTGTAGCGGCGCCCGCCGGTACATGTCGGGGAAATCGGGCGGAGTCGGGGGCGCGGTCGCCTGCAGCACGAGCGTCGAGCCGTCGAGGAGGTAGATGGCGCCGGTCTCCAGGTCCATCAGCTCGCACGCCGAGGTGATCGCCGTCTGCATGATGGACGGAAGGTCGAGCGTCGAGGCGAGCATCGAGCTGACCCTCAGCAGGGCCGCGAGATCCTCGCTCGGCATTCGGCCGACGTCGACCGCGGCGATGAAGCCGGACTCGCTCACTGAAGCTCCTTGTGATCTCCGGGGCGGGCAGCCTTCCGGAATCCGCGTCTGTCCAAGTATATGCATCGCCGGAGGGCGGGCGGCCGTCGAAAAATCACACCTGGATGTGAGCCGGGATCACGTGTCGAATCGATCTTCCGTTGTGTGATGGCCGCGTAGAGGAGTACGATTTTTTCTCGCCGCCATGACTGACCCCCGATTCGACACCCTGCGCGAGGTGGCCGACGCTGCCGTCGTTGCCGCGATCGAGGAGCTCGTCGCGACCGGGAGCGACAGCGAGTTGAGCCGGCTCGATCCGCTGCGCTTCGCGGCAGATCGGAGACTGCCGGAGGACCGCGTGCTCGATGCGTTCGTTCATGCGGCGAAGCTCGCGCTGTTCGAGATGTCGTGGAATCTGCTTTGCCCGGGCTGTGGCGGTGTTCTCGACGTCGGCGCCGATCTCAAGCAGCTGAAGGAGCACTACAACTGCTCGCTCTGTGCGGCCGGCTACGAGCCGGAGATCGACAGCATGGTCGAGGTCAGCTTCACGGTGAGCCAGCGATTGCGGCGCATTGCGGCCCACGAACCCGACGTGATGTCTCCGCTCCATTACTACCGTGATCTCTATTTCAGCAACGCGCTCGTCATGCCTCAGCGCGAGTCCGACTACGCCGCGATGTGGCAGGAGTGCGTGATCGAATCCGAGGAGGTCGCGCCGGGTGAGAAGGTCGTCTTCTCGATTCAGCTTCCCTCGGAGTTCGTGATTCTCTTCGAGCCGGTGACGCACTCGGCGAAGTTCCTCGACGTCAAGGGCGACCCGACGCGCGAGCGACGAGACCTAACCGTCACCTACACCGATTCGGGCGTACCGACGGCCACCGAGGTCCTGGCGCCGGGGCCGTTGCGGCTGACGCTCGTGAATCGGACGGCGCGGCGCGTCCTGCCGTGCCTCTTCCTCGCGGGCGAGCGCTTTCACCAGCTCTTCGAGAACCGCCAGCCTTTCCTCACGGCAAAACGGATCTTCACGAATCAGACGTTCCGCGATCTCTACCGCGCCGAGAGCCTGAGCATCGACCAGCGTCTGAAGATCGCGAGCATGACGGTCCTCTTCACGGACCTGAAGGGATCGACCGAGCTCTACGAGCGTGTCGGCGATCTCGTTGCGTACGATCTCGTGCGCGCGCACTTTCGCGTGCTGGGCGAGGTGGTGAGGCGCGAGTCGGGAGCAGTCGTGAAAACGATCGGCGACGCGGTGATGGCTACGTTTCCCTCGTCGGATCAGGGGTTTGCCGCCGCAGTCGGAATCCGAAAGGCGATGGAGGCTCTCAACGGCTCGCACAGGAGCGAGGACCTGCTCGTGAAAATCGGACTTCATGAAGGGCCGTGCCTCGCCGTGATCTCGAACGATCGGCTCGACTACTTCGGACAGACGGTGAACGTCGCGGCGCGGGTGCAGGGACTCGCGAGCTCGCACGCGATCTTCGCGACCGAGCCGGTCGTCGAGAACGAGCGCGTGAAGTCGATCCTCAGCCGGGAAGGCATGAGCGTCGTTCCTCACCGCGCGATGCTGAAGGGGATCGCCGACGCGCTGACGGTCTTCGAGATCGGATGATCGTGCGGACGGCGGGTGCATCGCATCGGGGGTCATCCATTGGGCCCCCGTGTCAAGTACGCAATCGGTTCCCCGTGCGGGTGGGAGGCACCCGGTCGATTAGGAATCTGACGTACCCGGCGGCGTTCGGCGCCGCGCCGACGGCTTGCCGTCGGCGATAGCTGCCGGGCAACCGGAGC
>JAMPYE010000216.1 GCA_023700825.1 Thermoanaerobaculia bacterium
AGCAGGACCACCTGGGGCGGAATCCGGCTCCCTCTCTCGTTCGCCACGCTGGAATGGTAGCCGAAGAGGGGGGGGGGCAAGCCCGCGCTGGCGCTTCCCTCCACTCCATATAGAATGTCGCGCGCCGCTCAAACGGCACCTCACCGAAAGGAGTTTGCTCATGCCTACGATTCAGAAAGTCGGTGTACTCGGATGCGGCCTCATGGGGTCGGGCATCGCCCAGATCGCCGCACAGGCGGGATTCCAGACCGTGGTTCTCGAGGTCGAGCAGAAGTATCTCGACAAGGGCTTCGCCGGCATCGACAAGAGCCTCGGCAAGTTCGTCGAGAAGGGGAAGATGACCGCGGAGCAGAAGGCGGAGGTGATGGGCCGCCTCAAGCCGACGACGTCAAACCAGGATCTGGCCGACTGCGACATCGTCATCGAAGCGATCATCGAGAACAAAGAGCTCAAGAAGTCGACCTACGCTGCGCTCGACAAGATCGTGAAGCCCGATGCGATCTTCTCGTCGAACACCTCGTCGCTGACGATCACCGAGCTCTCGATGGCGACCTCGCGCGCGAAGCAGTTCGTCGGCCTGCACTTCTTCAATCCGGTGCCGATGATGAAGCTCGTCGAGGTTGTCCGGACGATCGTCACGAGTAACGAGGCGTTCAACGACACGTTCGAGTTCGCGAAAAAGCTCGGCAAGGAGCCGATCGCGTGCCGCGACAACTCCGGTTTCGTCGTGAACCGGCTGCTGGTGCCGTACCTCCTCGACGCAATCCGTGCTCTCGAGGAGGGTGCCGGCTCGATCGAGGACATCGACAAGGGAATGGTACTCGGCTGCGGACACCCGATGGGCCCGTTCACGCTGCTCGACTTCGTCGGGCTCGACACGACCTACTTCATCACCGAGGTGATGTTCGAGGAGTATCGCGAGAAGCGCTTCGCCTCTCCGCCGCTGCTCAAGAAGATGGTGATGGCGGGCCGTTACGGCCGCAAGAGCGGCGCCGGCTTCTACGACTACTCGGGCGAGAAGCCCGTCGCGATGGACAGCAAGCGGTAACGGAGGATCACGCGAATGGCTTACGAGAACCTCGAAAATGTGAAGGTCGAGATCCGCGAGCGGGTGCTCGTGCTGACGATCGACCGCCCCAAGGTGCTCAACGCGCTCAACGCGCAGACGATGGAGGAGATCCACCGGGTCTTCACCGACGCACGCGACGATGAGAGTGTCGGCGCGGTGATCGTCACGGGCGGGGGTGAGAAGGCGTTCGTCGCCGGAGCCGACATCAACGAGCTGGCGAAGAAGAACTCGATCACGGGCAAGGAGACCTCCGAGCGCGGGCAGTACATCCTCTCGCGCGTCGAGCGCTTCCCGAAGCCGGTGATCGCCGCGATCAACGGCTTCGCGCTGGGCGGCGGATGCGAGCTCGCGCTCGCGTGCCACATCCGCATCGCGTCGGACACCGCGCAGATCGGTCTTCCGGAGCTCACGCTCGGAATCATCCCAGGCTACGGCGGTACGCAGCGCATGGCGCGGCTGCTCGGGAAGGGCAAGGCGCTCGAGCTGATCCTGACGTCAGATCGCGTGAAGGCGGACGAGGCGGAGCGGATCGGGCTCGTCAACCGCGTGGTGCCTCTCGCCGAGCTGATGGCGACGGCCGAGGCGATGGCGCGCAAGATCCTCGAGCGCGGACCTCTCGCGGTTCGCGCGTCGATCGAGGCGGTCAACAGCGGCCTCGACATGGCTCAGGCCGACGGTGAATTTCTCGAGGCGACGCTCTTCGGTCTGCTCTGCGCCTCGGAGGACACGAAGGAAGGAATGAACGCTTTCCTCGAGAAGCGAAAGGCGAATTTTCAGGGTAAGTAGGGCGTTCCGCGTTTCAAGCATTACAGACCGGAGGCGCCATGGAAGACCAGCTCTCGAGCCTGATCTACGACTGGAATCTGCACGGAGAGGCGCAGCCGGAACGGCCCGCGAAGCGGATCGAGTTCGACGACGAGACTCTGCGTGACGGACTTCAGTCGCCGTCGGTGAGCGACCCGTCGCTCGACGACAAGATCAGGATCCTCCATTTCATGGAGAGGATCGGAGTCGACACGGCGGACATCGGTCTTCCCGGCGCCGGCCCGCACGTGCAGAAGACCGTCGAGCGGCTCGCGATCGAGATCCGCGACAACAAGATGAAGATCGCCCCGAATTGCGCGGGGCGGACGCACGAGAAGGACATCCGCCCGATCGCGGAGATCTCCCAACGCGTCGGGATCCCGATCGCGGTCGCGGCCTTCATCGGTTCGTCGCCGATCCGGCAGTTCGCCGAAGAGTGGGATCTCGACTGGATCATCGGGCAGGCGACGCAGGCGATCCGGTTCGCCGTCGCGGAAGGCCTTCCGGTCATGTTCGTCTCCGAAGACACCGTTCGCGCGAAGCCGGAGCACGTCGAGAAGCTCTACACGGCGGCGATCGAGGCTGGTGCGGAGCGCATCTGCCTCTGCGACACGGTGGGGCACGCGACTCCGTGGGGCACGACGAACCTCGTAACCTTCGCGCGGCAGATCGTCGCGAAGGTGAACCCCGCGGTGAAGATCGACTGGCACGGGCATGCCGACCGCGGCCTCGGGGTCGTCAATTCGATTGCAGCGATCCAGGCCGGCGTCGACCGCGTGCATGGCTGCGCGCTCGGCATCGGCGAGCGCGTCGGCAACACGGCGCTCGACCTGCTCATGGTCAATCTCAAGCTGATGGGGTGGATCGACAACGATCTCACCGCTCTGCCGGAGTACGTGAGGTTCGTTTCGGAGGTCACGCACGTGCCCCTTGTCGACCAGTACCCGGTGTTTGGCCGGGACGCGTTCCGGACCGGGACCGGGGTCCATGCCGCGGCGATCATCAAGGCGAAGAAGAAGGGGAGCGAGTGGCTCGCCGACCGCGTCTACTCCGGCGTGCCGGCGGCCCTCTTCGGTCTCGAGCAGATCATCGAAGTCGGGCCGATGAGCGGGCTCTCGAACGTAATCTACTGGCTCGCCGCCCACGAGTATCCCGCTGACGAGGATCTGACGAACGAGATTTTCGCGAAGGCGAAGGCGTCGACCCGCGTGCTGACCGACCAGCAACTGCACGACACGGTGGCGCACTGGGCGCTGCGCCGGCTGAAGGCGCAGACTTCCGAGCAACGGACGGCCGCGACGGTTTAAGATACGCAGCGCGGCGAAAGGCGCCGCGCCTCCACTCTGCCCGAGTGGCGAAATGGCAGACGCAGAAGACTCAAAATCTTCCGATCGCAAGGTCGTGCCGGTTCGAGTCCGGCCTCGGGCACCAGAAACTCTGAATCGCCGGGGAGTTTCTTTCTTATTCGTTGACACTTCTCAGGTTGCGGCTACTCTCCGGGCTGATAGAATCGCGCCTTGCCGCCGCCTGCGGCATCCCCCCGATGAAGACCTACTCGACTCTATCCGTCCTCCGCGATCGCGCCATTCTTCATGTGCGACTCAACCGCACTGACGTTCGTAATGCGTTCAACGACGAGCTCATCACGGAGGGAATCGATCTCTTCGACTCGCTGGCACGCAATGCCGAGGGAGTCCGCGTCGTGGTGCTCGGCGGGGAGGGAACCGTTTTCTGCGCGGGCGCCGACCTGAACTGGATGTCGAAGATGGTCGCCTACACGAGGGACGAGAACATCGCCGACTCCTCGAAGCTGGCAAAGCTCTTCGCTGCGATCAACGAGTGCCCGATCCCGGTCGTCGGGAGGATTCAGGGCGCGGCGATCGGCGGCGGCGTTGGGCTAGTCGCGGTTTGCGACATTGCGATTGCGACAGCGGACGCGAAGTTCGGCCTCTCGGAAGTGAAGCTTGGGATTCTGCCCGCGGTGATCTCTCCCTATGTGATCGCGAAGATCGGCGCCAGCCACGCGCGAGCGCTGTTTCTCACCGGCGAGCGATTTGGGAGCGAGCGCGCCCTTCGCATCGGGCTCGTTCACGAAGTCGCGGCTGACGAGGCAGCGCTCGACGACGCCGTCGCGCGTGTCGTCGGCGAGCTCACGAGCTCGGGCCCCGACGCGGTACGCGAATGTAAGCGACTCATCGATTTCGTGTCCTCATGTGAGACTTCCGACGCCGTTCCCTACACGATCGAGGCGATTGCCGAGCGGCGCGTCTCCGACGAGGGACAGGCCGGGATGTCGGCGTTCCTCGAAAAGAAGAAGGCTCCGTGGGTGCTCGGTTGATCGCGCGCCTGCTCGTCCCGAACCGCGGCGAGATCGCGGTGCGGATTGCGCGTAGCTGTCGCGAGATGGGGATCGTGTCCATTCTCGCCTGCGCCGAGGACGACCGCGCCACCGCCTTCGCGCGCGCTTTCGACGAGGTCGTCTCCCTCGGCGAGGGCGACGCCCGGGAGACCTACCTGAACGTCGCGAAGATCATTGAGGCCGCGCGCGAAAGCCGCGCCGACGCGATTCATCCGGGCTATGGGTTTCTGTCTGAGCGGAAGGCGCTCGCCGTCGCATGCGAGGAAGCCGGAGTGATCTTCGTCGGCCCGCGCCCCGACGCGATCGAGTTGATGGGCTCGAAGTCGGCGTCGCGCGCCCTGATGGAGAAACTCGGCGTTCCGGTCGTTCCGGGCTACAGCGGCGAGGATCACTCCGACTCGACTCTGATCCGCGAGTCGGAGCGAGTTGGGTTCCCGTTGCTCGTCAAGGCCTCGGCGGGCGGCGGCGGCAAGGGGATGAAGATCGTTTCCTGCCCCGAAGAGCTTCCGCTCGCGATCGAATCCGGACGGAGAGAGGCGCTCAAGGCCTTCGGCGACGACCGGCTGCTGATCGAGAAGTATCTCGAGCGGCCGAGGCACGTCGAGTTCCAGGTGTTCGGCGACGGCGAAGGCAACGTCATCCATCTGTTCGAACGCGACTGCTCGATCCAGCGCCGCCATCAGAAGATCATCGAGGAGTCTCCGGCGCCGTCTTTCAGTGACGAGCTGCGGGCACGAATGGCGGACGCGGCGGTGCGCGCCGCCGCAGGAGTCCGCTATCGCGGTGCGGGAACCGTCGAGTTCATCCTCGGTCGCGACGGCAGCTTCTATTTTCTCGAGATGAACACGCGGCTTCAGGTCGAGCACCCGGTGACGGAAATGGTGCTCGGAGTCGACCTCGTGAGAGCGCAGATCGAGGTCGCGCAGGGGCATCCGCTCCCGTGGGGACAGGACGAGCTGAAGCAGCGCGGCCACGCGATCGAGTGTCGGATTTACGCCGAGGATCCCGACAATGGATTCCTGCCGCAGACCGGCGAAGTGGCGCATTATCGCGAGCCGTCGGGCGCCGGAATCCGCGTCGATTCGGGAATCGATGCGGGAAGCGTCGTGTCGGTGAAGTACGACCCGCTCCTGAGCAAGCTGATCGCCCACGCGGAGACCCGCGAGCTCGCCATCGCCCGACTGGGGAGGGCACTCGACGAGTATCGGATTCTGGGGACCAGGACCAACCTGCCTTACCTGCGGCGCATCGTGAAGCACGAAGCGTGGGGGCGGGGCGAGGTCGGCACCCATTTCGTGGCGGAGCACGAGGCCGATCTCACCCCTCGACCCGTCGAAGGAGCCGCCGAGATTGCGGCGGTGATCGCGGCCTCGAGCGTGAATGCCCCAGCCAGGGGCGGCGGTCGTCGAGCGCTCGCTTCCGTCTGGGACACAGTTGGCGATTTTTCAAGGTGACGCGCCGCACATCCAGTGTGGCGTCGATTCTGGTTTAAGGAGCGAGCGATGGTTGATCAGGAAGAAATGGAAGACGAGGAATTCGAAAGTCAGCTCGAGCAGATGATCGTCGAGAACGGCATGCTCATTCAGTCGGTCATGAACATCCTTCTTCGGAAAGGCATCATCACCGAGGACGAGGTCGACCGCGAGTTGGAGACGCTCTACAAAGAATTGGGAGACGAAGGCGAAGAACCGGCAGGGGAATAGGGGTGTAGCTCCACTGTTTGGTTTCGACGTATTCGCCGATTGGAGGATTCATGAAGTTTCGGAACATCATCCTGGGCCTGGTCGCTTTCGCGACGGTCGCGGGAAGCGCCGATGCGGCGCTCTCCAAGGAAATTGCCGAGCAGGGCAAGGGTCCGATGTCGGTCTACATGACGAAGGACGAGCAGCAGACCTGGAAGAAGCTGAAGAGCGACGACGAAGCGCGCGCGTTCATCATGCTGTTCTGGGCGCGTCGCGATCCGACGCCGAACACGCCGCAGAACGAGTTCGTCGACGAAGTGAAGTCGCGCATCGCGTACGCCGATCAGTCGTATACGACGGGGCGCGGCGCGGGATGGTCGTCGGACCGCGGTAAGATCCATCTTCTCTTCGGGCCGCCGTCACGCCGGGTTTCGGAGGGTGGGCCGCCAACGACGAACATCCAGACCCCGACCGGTGGCGGCACTGCCGCGATCAACGAACGGACCGAGACCTGGATCTACGAGAAGGAACGCGTCCCGCAATGGGCAGGCATGCCGATGTTCGAAGTCGCTTTCCGTGACGCCAACAGCAGCGGCGAATGGAAACTCGGGCACGTCCCAGGCACCGACGTCAACGGCCTGATGCAGAAGGCGATCGCGTCGTACATCGTCTCACCGGCGCTGACGAAGGCGCCCGACTGGAACGAGATTTCGCAGCAGCAGGCGGCGGCCGCCGCCGAGGCGGCCCGCCTCGCCTCGCTCCAGGCTCCGCCGATGAAGGCAGAGCTGAATGACGACGTGAACAAGCAGGCGCTCGCCGCGTTCAAGGGCGCCCCGACGACCCCTTACGCGGGCGCATCGGTGACGACTGGTGAGTTCATCACCGTCGAAGGTTACGGTTTTGTCGCTGCGCAACTCTACCTCTCCGGAGGAATGGGCCAGGCGGCGGATCAGACGGTGACGCTCTTCGGCGTCGTCGAAGACACTACTGGCAAGGTCGTCGGCGCCTTCGAAGAGCAGGTGAAGCTCCACGCGAACCGGCACGGCGATCTCTACGTCGACCGCTCGCTCCCGCTTGCGGCCGGCAAGTACGTCTGCTTCCTGGGCGTTCAGGCCAACGGTAAGGTGGTTGCGCTTGCCAAGGGCGAG
>JAMPYE010000217.1 GCA_023700825.1 Thermoanaerobaculia bacterium
CATGCTCGCGGCGGAAGATCTCGAGGGGAACGCACGCGACGGCCCGCGCGGGAGGCAGTGGTTCCAGGGGCGCATCGCTCCGATCGTTCCCGACGGCAGTGGCGTCCCGTCCTGCGTGGCCTGGGTCGTCATCAACATCACGCGGCGCAAGGAGCTCGAGGCCGAGCTCGAGCGCCTCGCGACCACGGACGAGCTGACGGGACTTCTCAACAGGCGCGCATTTCTCTCGCGTGTCGACAACGCGCTGGCCGACGCGTCCGTCTCTTCGCCGCACATCCCGGTCGCGCTCGCGCTGCTCGATCTCGATTACTTCAAGGCGGTCAACGATCGCTACGGGCACGCCGTCGGCGACGCCGTTCTGCAGCACGTGTCACGGGTGCTCGAGGAGGCCGCCGACGCCTGCCAGGCGCTCGGGAGAGTCGGCGGCGAAGAATTCGCCGTGCTGTTTTCCGGCAGGGGCTCGGGCGAGGCGGTGGCCTGGCTCGAGAACGCTCAGCGGTCGCTGGAGGAGAAGCCGTTCGTCCTCGGGCGGCAGGTGATCCCGGTGGGTTTCAGCGCGGGAGTCGTGGCGGCGGGGGGCGAGGACCGGCAACCGGGCGACCTCCTGCACCGCGCAGACCACTGGCTCTACGAAGCCAAGGCCGCGGGCCGGCATTGCATCGCCTACCCCGGCTGGGTCGATCGCCGCCAGCGATAGCGACCTCGAGGACTGACTTCGAACGCTTACGGCTTCGGCGCGGGTGGCGGTAGGTCGCGGGCGGGGCACACCGAATCGAAGCCGGCCTTGTTGTGCGTGCCGTCGCAGAACGGCTTGTTGGCCGACTGGCCGCAGCGGCAGAGCGAGACGACGCTTCGCCCGCCGAGACCGAACGGCGTGCCGTCCTGATCCACGATCGTGATGTCGCCCTCGAGGCGGTACGGTCCGTTGTTCTTTACGATGAGTTTGAAATCTGACATGAGATCTCCTTCGTACGGGTGAGGCGACACAATTTCGACCTGCGCGGGATCCGGCCATCTTCTCACAACGAACGAGGCTCCGCTCCTCGAGCAAGTCGAGTCACAGCCACGGCTTCAGGTCTCGCGTGTCAGGAACTCGAACCGTGGCTTCGTCCCGACGGCACTCGGATCCACCGCAGTGCTGCGCACGCATGCACGGGATCGCCGGACCGGGCAGGCGGCGAACGCCAACGCTCCGGCCGCTCCTTTTTCGGCTTTACCATTCGGGAAGTGCCAACGCGATCACGCGAGGAGGAGACGGTAATCATGCGCCCCCCATTCGACGGAACCGAGTTTCACGCGAGTATCAAGAGGGTCTACTTTGGCGACTACCCCAGGGCGCTCAACAAACGCCGAGACGACCTGGTGACCGTGAAGTACGTCGCGCCCCACGAGAACACCGCGGAGACCGGCGACCGGCGGGGTCATGGCACCGACCTGGCGACGTGGCTCTTCTCCGAGGAGCCCGGGACAGCGGAACACATATTCACCGTTCCATTCGAACTGGCAATCGACGCGTCTCTCGATGCCGGCGCCGCTCTCGGCCTTCATTACCATGACACCACCGAGGAGTTCTACTACGTGCTGGCGGGCTCGATCACGATGACGACGATCGACACGGACGGGACCGAGAGTGCGACGGAACTGCACGAAGGCGACGTGCACTTCGTGCGGTTAGGCCAGGGCCATTTCGGAGTTGCAGGATCATCCGGTGTCCGGTTTCTCGCCGTTGCGGCGCGACGCCAATGACCGCCGCGCGGTGACACGCCACGATCGAAGCCGAGGGCCGCGAACCCGGGGAACTACTCAGCCCACAGTTCGCCCGGCGGGAAGCCGAAGTTCATCCGGATCGTGGCGTACTCGGCGTGGATCATCCCGCTCGCTGTGCGGATCGTGAGCGGCGGCTCGACGACGGGCTGCCACGAGCCCCCGGCTCCAAACGCTGCCGGGAGATCGGCGATCCTCGCCGCCGCGAATAGCGAGAGCATCGGCCGTTCGCCTTCCTTGAAGACGACGTCGCGGCGGCGCAGAGCCACCAGCGCGCTCGCGCGAAGCGCATCTTCCGCGCGTTCGAGCTGCGCGAAGGGAAACACGAAGGCGAAGATGCCGCCGGGAGCGAGGATTCGCGCGGCCGTGGCGGCGTAGTCGACAACGGTGCCGCGCATCTCGACGCGCGCGGGAACCGCCTGCGGATGCGCGGCCTTCGACGCGGTGCCTTCCGGAAAGTAAGGCGGTGATCCCGTGACGAGATCAAACGGCGGCTCGGCTTCGAAGAGTGCGGAGTCGCGCAGGTCGCCTTCGAGGAGTCGGTACCTGTCGGCGAGTCCGTTGTACGCGACGCTCTTTCGCGCGAGCCCGATCGAAACCGGCTGCGCTTCGACGGTCACCATCCGCGCGCCGGGTAGCCGCCACGCGACGATCATTGCGACCGACCCGATTCCCGATCCGAGATCCGCGGCGCGGTCGACACGCGGCGCGCACTGCGTCCCGTACCACGCGGTCAGCACGTCGTCGGTCGAAAACCGGTGGCCGCGCGCGAGCTGAAAGATGCGGAAGTGGCCGGCGATGTAGTCGAGCGTCTCCCCCTCGGAGGGCTCGACGCCCCCGGGAGGCACGGGCCCGGGCCGAGCCCAGCCGCGAAAGCGACGGCCGTCAGTCGTGTCGGGTGGGACGGACGGGTTCACACGCGAAGTATGGATCATTCGGCGGACGAGAAGAGAGTGGTCACGCCGGAATGGACCGCTAGCGGGCGTCGGCCCATCTCCATCTCTTCGGGCGAGGAGCTGACATTCTGGCTGCCCCATCGACCGGCTCCCACGGCCGTGTTCGAGTCACTGGCTGATGGGGCCGCGCGCCGGCGCCGCTTTGAGGAACGCCTGAAACTGCTCTGCACCCATCGGCCGAGCGAACAGAAAGCCCTGTCCGTGAGCGCAGTGCTCCCGCCGCAGCAGGCGAAGCTGGTCTTCGCTCTCCACTCCCTCGGCGACCACCCGAAGATCGAGCGACTGGGCGAGTTGCACGACCGCGGAGATGATCGCGGCGTCGCCTCCGCGGGCGTCGATTCCGCTGACGAACGAGCGATCGATCTTCACGGAGTCGACGGGAAAGCGCTTGAGATAGTTCAGCGAGGAGTAGCCGATGCCGAAATCGTCGATGACGAGTTGAATTCCCATCTGTTTGAGCTGCCCCAGCATGTCGAGCGTTCGGTCCGCGTCGTGCATGAGGGCCGTCTCCGTGATCTCGAGCTCCAGCAGGTGTGCGGGTGCCCCGGTCCTCTCGAGAATCGTCCGGATCATGCCGACCAGGTTTCGATCCTGGAACTCGATTGCAGAGAGGTTCACCGCAACGCGAAGCTCGGGGATGCCGCTCGAAAGCCAGCCGGTCAGGTCACGGCAGACGCGATCGAGAACGAACTCGCCGATGCGCATGATGATCCGGGAGCCTTCGGCCATCGGAATGAACGAGTCGGGCAGCATGAGGCCGAGCGTCGGATGTCTCCAGCGTACGAGAGCCTCGGCTGCGACAAGCGTTCCCGTCTGCAGATCGAACTGTGGCTGATAGAAGACCTCGAGCTCGCCCCGCTCGATCGCATGCCGCAGGTCGGATTCGAGAGTGAAGCGCTCCGCGTGGTGCGCCGCCATCGCGGCCGTGTGGAGCTCGTAGCCATTGCCACCGAGAAGTTTGGCGCGATACATCGCTCGATCGGCGCAGCGGAGCAGCGTCTCGGCGTCGGGTCCATCCTGTGGAAAGAAGGCGATTCCAATGCTGACGCCGAGGTGGATTTCCTGGCCCTGCGCGAAGAAAGGCTGATCCATCGAGGCGATGACCTTCTGTGCCACGATGGTGGCTTCGCTCACCTCGCGGAAGTCACCGACCAGCGCGACGAACTCGTCGCCTCCGATTCTGGCGAGCGTGTCCGCCTCGCGAAGGGTCTCGGCCAGGCGTTTTGCTGCGGCCTGGAGTATCTGATCGCCGGTCGCGTGACCGAGCGTGTCGTTGACGACCTTGAACCGGTCCAGGTCGAGGAACATCACGGCGACGAGCGTGTGGTTCCGTCTCGCGCGTGCGAGCGCGACGGAGGCGCGATCCTCGAGCAGCATCCGGTTTGGCAGCCCGGTCAGCGCGTCGTGATAGACCTGATGCTCGATTTGTTCCTCGGCGCGCTTGCGATCGGTGATCTCGCGCGAGACGTTCACGATCTCCTCGATCTCTCCATCCTTCTTGATCGCCCGGCTCGTCGTTTCGAACCAGAGATCCTCACCATCCTTCCGCCGGATTCGATAGCTCAGCGTGGATGTGCCGCTTTGCCGCATGAGCAGCGACTGCAGGTCGCGGATCTCGTCTGCGTCGTCGCGGTTCAGCAGATCGTAGATGGACCGGCCGACCAGCTCGTCCGGCTCGAACCCGAGAAGCGATCGCGACGCGTGCGAGACGTAGAGCAGCCGCCCGTCGGGAGTCTGCCGCGAGATCATGTCGGCCGAGCTTTCGACGATGTACGCGGTTCTCAGCTCTTCCTCCATCTTGTGCTTCACGAAGCGCGCTTCCTGCAGCCGAATCTCGGCATCGCGAGCCTCACGCTCGTTCTGCTCACGTTCCGCCAGGACCGCGCTGAGCACGAGCAGCGTCACGGCGACGACTCCGGTAAAGCCCTGCAGCAGGAGGAGCGACTCGTTCCGCGTGAAGCCTCCCGTCACGAACGGTCCCAGGCCCGCCGCGGTGAGCATCGCGGACACTGTCGACACCGCGAAAATCCCGAGCGTCGCGCCTCGCTGGCCGTAACGAAACGCGGCGGTCAGCAAGAACGGGATCAGCACGAACGAGAGCGGATACCGCTCCACGCTGAAGACGAGAAGGCAGGCCGCGAGCAGCAGGAGAAAGACGGCAATCGCCTCGAGCATCCGCAATCTCGACAGCGGAGCGCCGTCGCGGCGGCTCCACACGAGAAGCAAGGGCGCGACGACGAGGATGCCGACCATGTCGCCCAGCAGCCAGGTTGCCCAGGTCTCCGGCAGGAGCGGACGCGGGATGAATCCGGTGATGAAGAAGCTGGCCGTGCCGATCGTCGCGGCGATGAGTGCGCCCGCGATCGCGCCGAGCACGACGAACCGGACGACGCCCGTGGCGCGCCCGAAGAGCTCGTCACTGTCGCGGCGAAGCAGCGCGGCCGCCACCGTGGTCGCGATCGCCGCGCCGCTCGCAACGCAGGCAATTCCAACGAGGGACGCAAAAGAAGGCCGTCCGTATCCGACGGCGACCCAATAGTTGACCGCGAACGAGCCGAGCCACACTCCGGGCCAGTAACGATTGCCATACTTGAGAAGCGCTGCGAGAGCGAGCCCCGAGGCGGGCCAGATCGGCGTCACGTTTCCGGGCGCGAGCGCGGCGAGCAGTCCGATACGTCCCACCGCGGCATAGCTCACCGCCAGGGTCAGGATTGCCAGCAAATAGGGGATGCCATCGGGTCGTTCCCGGGGCGCCATGGAACCTATTCTGACAGACGAGCGGCTCGCAGGGGCAGGGTCAGATCCTGGGGTACGGCTCAGGGTTCGCCTTTTCACCGGATGGGGTCCGCAAACCGGTCGCCGACCCGCTCAGTCAGAGTGGCTGGTTCAACGCCAACGCACATGCACGAGGGTTGTCGGCGAAGTGTCAGTGGCCTGGCTGCGACACCGAAGCCCGGCGCAGTTTCGCGAAGCCGGTGATCAGTCCCAGGAGCAGCAGCACGACAACCGTCGTCACGATGTCGGGCGCACTCTCCCACATGGCCCGATACGAGATCTTCGTCAGACGGGGAAGGGCGAGGACTACGGCGAGAGGGAGTGCGAAGTCGAGCAGCAGAACTGCGGGTCGCTTTGACGCGGGGCCTTCCTTCCGGATCGCGCGCCGCAGCGAGCGCAACTGCAGAGCGACGACGACGACGCACAGGACCGCGATGACCGCGTAAGTCGTTCGAAGCGGCCGGAACCCCTGAGGCAATGGCCGCTTCTCGAGCAGCGCGACAATGCCGGCGGCGATCTCGCGCGTGTGATCGGCGAAGAGGCTCGACGAGTTCGTCAGCACGATGACGGCCGATCGCGTCTGCGGAACGAGGACCACCGCACCGCGATACGAGGGGAGCGAGCCGCCGTGCCAGAGCGACGGCGCGCCGGCCGTCGTCCCGTCGCGCCAACCCATCGCATAAGAGAATCCCTCCGCCTGTGCCGCGCCGCGATGCGCGAGCGCGAGCGATTCGGGAGTCAGCAGTTGCGGCCCGATTCCGAGGTGCGAGAGCGCGAAGCGGGAAAGATCGTCGGCGGTCGTGATGATCGAAGCCGTCGGAAGGCGGCCTTTCTCGAAGCGATACGGCGATGGACCGGCGAATCCCCACCAGAGATTGTGACCGGGCGCGAGGCCGGGCACGGCGCCTGCGTCGACACCACTCGACGTCATTCCGAGGGGCGAAAAGATCCGGCCTTGCACGTACGCGCCGAAAGGCTGACCACTCACCAGCTCCACGATGCGGCCGAGGATTTGATAGTTAGGGCTCGAGTAGATGTGCCGCTCTCCCGGAGCTGCGACGAACCGCACGTCGCGGAGTGCCTCGACGTGCTCGGCGAGCGTGGCGTCGCGACCCGCGGCCCGAGGGGCTTCGGTCGGAATGCCGCTGTTCTGGTTGAGGAGTTGGCGAACGGTGACCGACGCGGCAGCAGGGTCGCTGAAGCGAGTCTCACCGAGATACCGCTGCATTGGAGCGTCGAGCTCGATCCTGCCTTCGTCGACGAGCTGCAGCACAGCGGTCGCCGTGATGGCCTTGCTGAGCGAGCCGATGATCACCGGCCGCGTTTCGTCGAGCTCGCCGAACCCTCTCCGGTGCACGACCTCGCCGTTCCGGATGGCGACCACTGCGAGTCCGGGCACGAGGTGGCGCTTCATTCTCTCCTCGATGAAGCGATCGACCTCGGGCATCGAAGAGGCGCCGGCGGGCAGGGAAAGGCCCAGGAGAAGAGCGACGATGATCATCATGTAGAGCAGTGTACGGTGTGCGCAGACTCCGCACGCGAGCTTCGTGAGTTTCGGGATCCA
>JAMPYE010000218.1 GCA_023700825.1 Thermoanaerobaculia bacterium
AATTCGTCGGTCATCACCATCACCTCGACGAGTCCGACGCGCCCCTTGTAGCCCGTCGCGCCGCACTTGTCGCACCCGCGCCCCTTGTATACCTTGAACGAGGTCGCGATCTCCTCTTTCGTATAGCCGATGTTCGCCAGCGCCTGCGGAGTGAGGTCCACTTCTTCCTTGCAGCCGACGCAGATCCGTCGCACCAGGCGCTGGGCCGCGATCAACTGGACCGACGTGGCGACCAGGAACGGCTCGATGCCCATGTTCATCAGGCGGTTGATCGTCGAGGGGGCGTCGTTCGTGTGCAGAGTCGAGAGCACCAGGTGCCCGGTGAGCGCGGCCTTGATCGCAATTTCCGCCGTCTCGAAGTCGCGGATCTCGCCGACGAGGATGATGTTCGGATCCTGCCGCAGGAACGACCGAAGCGTCGCCGCGAAGTTCAGGCCGATCTGCTCCTTCATCTGGACCTGGTTGATCCCGGGAAGATTGAACTCGACCGGGTCCTCCGCGGTCATGATGTTGACCTCGGGGGTGTTCACCTTCGCGAGCGCCGAGTAGAGCGTGTTCGTCTTTCCAGAGCCGGTGGGCCCCGTGACGAGAACCATCCCCCACGGCTTGAAGATCGCCTCCTCGAACTTGGCGAGCGAATCGGGCTCGAACCCGAGCTTCGTCATGTCGAGCATGAGGTTGTCTTTGTCGAGAAGGCGCATGACGATCTTCTCGCCGAACAGGGTCGGGAGAATCGAGACGCGGAAGTCGAGCTCCTTGTTCTTCTCGTTGAGCTTCATCTTGAGCTTGATGCGCCCGTCCTGCGGGAGGCGCTTCTCGGAGATGTCGAGCTTCGCGAGAATCTTCATGCGCGAGGTGATCGCGTCCTTGAGCTTGAGCGGCGGGTTCATCACCTCGTAGAGAATGCCGTCGACGCGGAACCGGACGCGGAACTCCTTCTCGTACGGCTCGATGTGGATGTCGGAGGCGCCCCGCTTGATGGCGTCGGTCAGGATCAGGTTGACCAGCTTGACGACCGGTGCCTCTTCCGACTCGGCGGCAAGAGCTTCGACATCCAGCTGCTCATCGTCCTCGAGGACTTCCAGGTCCGCGCTCTCCGAGTTCTGAAGGTCTTCCATGACCTTCTTGAGCTCGATTGCGGAGGTGGTGCCGTAGTAGTTGTCGATCGCCGCCCGGATCCCGAGCTCGGAGGCGACCACCGGCTCGACGTTGTAGCCGGTCATGAACTTGATGTCGTCCATGGCGAACACGTTGGTCGGGTCCGCCATCGCGATCGTGAGCGTCGCGCCGGTCTTGTTGACCGGGAGGATGTTGTACTTGCGGGCGACGTCCGAGGGGATGAGCTTGATGACGCCGGCGTCGATCTCGAAGTGGGCCAGGTTGATCGAGGGAACGCCGAACTGCTGGGAGAGACACTCGGTGATGTCCTCCTCGGCGACGAATCCGAGCTTGATCAGAGTTTCGCCGAGCTTCGAGCTGCTGTCCTTCTGCGACTTCAAGGCCTCTTTCAGCTGATCCTGAGTGATCAGACTCGCCTTGACGAGAAGCTCTCCCAGCCGAACGCTCATGCTCTATCAGGGACTCCATGCCCTGCATTGCGAGACACGCCTCCGCCCGGAGGCACCTCCAGCAACGCCCACGAATCGGACAACTTCATTTCCCCCAAAAACTTCCGCGAGTCTAGCACCCCGTCGAAAACGGCGTCAACGAACGGAGAGTCCCGCCAGCGAGCGCACGACCGTGTCCCGCACGGCGCCGACCTCGATCGTGTCCATCCGCCGCGTCGTCGTCCAGCTCTCGACGCAACGGTCGAGCTGACCCCAGGGACCGTTGCGCGCCGGATTCGTGGGGCCGAACAAGCCGACCACAGGAACGTCCAGCGCCGCGGCGAGATGCAGTGGCCCGGTGTCGCCGGCGACCACGCATCCCGCTCGCCCGAGCACGAACGCGAGCTCGCGCAGATCGGTCGGCGGGGCGAGCTCGGCCACGCCTCCAGCCGCGATCTCGCGCGCGAGCGACTCCTCTCCCGGGCCCCAGAGCACCAGCACGCGCCGTCCCGACGCGAGCGAGACCTCCCGCGCGAGCGCGCGGAAGCGCTCTGCCCCCCAGAGCTTCTCGGGCCGCCCCGCTCCAGGAAAGAAGACGATCGGCCGGCCATCCGTCAGGGGCGCAAGCGATCCACCCGGGTCGTGAGGCAGGCGGGAGAGGTCGAACTGCGGCTCGCCCGCTCGCGCCCCGGCTCCTCGCGCGAGCTCCATGTTCCACTCCACGACGTGCCGCGCGGTGTCGACCTCGACCGGGCGATTGCCGAGCAGCCTCGCGGGCTTCTCCCGGATCGCGCTCCAGGAGAAGCAGTACCGCCTCGACGCGCCCGACATCACGGCAAAGACGCCCGATTTCATGAGGCCTTGAAAGTCGATCGAGACCTGACCCCAGGCGAAGCGCTGCAGCCTCCGGCCCAGGGCCGCGATCTCGCCGCGAGTCTCCCCTCCGAGCTTCGCGCGCCGCCACCGCTTCGTCGAGACGGTGAACACGGCGTCGACGGGCGCGACGAGTGCGGTCAGCTCGGCGTACGGAGCCTCGACCAGCCATCCGATTTTCGAGTCGGGAAACGCCTCCCGCAGCGCGTTCACCGCGGGCACGGCGTGGATGATGTCGCCGAGCGCAGAGAGCCGCAGGACGAGAATGGAGCGCGGGAACGAGCTCACTGCTTCGATCCCAGCTTCCGGAGATAGTCAGTGGTCGAGTGGTCCTTGGGATCGCCGACGATCACCACGCGCCCGCCGTACGAAGCCACGACCTCCGCCTCCGGAACGCTCTCGGGCGTGTAGTCGGTCCCCTTGCACTGAAAATCGGGCCGAAGCCGGGAAAGCAGGCGTGCCGGAGTTCGATCGGCGAAAACCGTCACGTAGTCGACCGTCCGGAGCGACGCGATCATCTCGGCACGCTCGCCTTCCGGCATCACGGGGCGCCCAGCGCCCTTCAGCTCCCGCACCGAGTCGTCGCTGTTGATCGCCACGATGAGAACGTCCGCGACCTCACCCGCGCCCGCGAGATAGCGAAGGTGCCCGACGTGAAGGATGTCGAAGCAGCCGTTCGCGAACGCTACCGTGCGTCCCGCCGCGCGCTCCCGCTCGATCGCGGCGGCGAGGTCGGATTCCGTGAGTATCGCGGCTGGCTCTTTCATTCGGATCGAGAATTGAGAATCGAGAATTGAGAGATGGAAAATCGAGCGATCAATGCGGAACGGGCTGGATGTGCAGCGGACGCAGTCATCTCTCGATTCTCAATCCATCATTCTCAAGTCAGCGAAGTTGCTCGTCCCGCTCGATCGCGTGGCAGAGCTCGTCGTTGCTCACCGTGGCGGTACCCATCTTCATCACGACGATACCGCCGCAATAGTTCGCGAGCTTCGCTGCCTCGACGAACGACGCGCCCGCCGCGAGCGCGAGAGTGAAGGCCGCGATCACTGTATCTCCCGCCCCGGTGACGTCGGCGACCTGGTCGGTGCCCCAGACGGGAATCGAGGAGATCGAGCTCGCGCCGCGCTCGTAGAGCACCATGCCGCGGCTGCCTCTCGTGATCAGCACCGCCTCCGAGTCGAGCGCCTGTTGAATCGCCTGCGCCGCGTGCATGATCGCCTCGTCGTCCTCGCACCGCTGCAGGTCGACGCCCGCGGTGGCCGCGGCCTCTTCCTCGTTCGGAGTCGCCGCGGTCACGTCGGTGAACCGGAGAAGATCGTAGCGCGAGTCGAGCGTCACGGGCTTGCCCCGCGAGAATCCGGTCAGATTCGCGGCGAGCGTCTGCGTCACCGCCCCGTAGCCGTAGTCGGAGATCAGGGCCGCGTCCGCGACCGCCATCTGGTCGCGGAGAATCCACGAGAAACGCTCGCTCTCCGCCTCGGTGAGCTCCACGACATCTTCGATGTCGTAGCGGACGATCTGCTGCATCGAGGAGTGCGGCATCCCGCCCAGCACCCGCGTCTTCGTCGGAGTGCGGTAGCGGTCGAGACGCATGATGGCGCCGCACTCCACTCCCTTGCCGACGAGCGTCTCGAGCAGCGCGTTGCCCTCGCGATCGTTGCCGACGACCGACACGGGGATGGGAAGCCCGCCGAGCGTGAGGATGTTGTGGATCGCGTTTGCACCGCCACCGAGGAGCAGATCTTCCCGCGCGTGGCGGAGAATCAGCACCGGCGCTTCGCGCGAGATGCGCTTGGGATTTCCGTAGATGAACCGGTCGGCGACGACGTCGCCGTAGACGACGACCAGACGCCCCTTCATCGCCCCGGCGAGCTCGAGCAACCGATTTCTGTCAAACATCCGCGAGAGAGAATAGCGCGAGAATCGCCCCGATGGCCACATCTCCGGACAAGGCATCCGGGCGGAGTTGTTAGTTGTCAGTTGTTAGTTGTTAGACATTTTGGGGACATCGACAGACGGGCGGCTCGCCGGGACCGCCTCCAGCCTTGAATCGACGGCGTCGGGGCGCGCGAATCGTCTAACAACTAAAAACCAACAACTAACAACCGCTTCTAGCCCTTCCGCCGTCCCCCGGTGAGCGCCGCGTCCTGCAGGTAGTTCTGCTCTTCGGTCGTGAGCAGTGAGTCGACGTCCACGAGCATGTAGACCTCTTCCTCGAGGCGGACGACGCCGAGGAAGAAGTCTCCGTGCATGCCCTTGACGATCTTAGGGGCGGGGAGAATCTCGCCCAGCCCGATGGTGATGATGCGCCTAACCTCATCGACCTTGAGCCCGATCAGTCCGGCGGGGCTCTCGGTGATCAGAACGAGCGGGAACTCCTCTTCCGCGGCAGTCGTGCCGGGGAAAAAGCGCCCTCGGAGATCGATCAGCGGGACGACGTCGTTCCGCAGCACGATGATCCCTTCGACGAAGTCCGGCGCCTTCGGAACGGGAGTCGACCCCGTGTAGGCGATGATCTGCCTCAGGATCATGATGTCGAGGACGAACGTCTCCGGCCCGACGCGGAAGGTGATGAGCCTGACCTGAGTGTTGTCTTCTGCCATGTCGTGAGCCTGCGGCGCGGGAGGCCGTGCGCGCGGCCGGTTACGTCCGGATCCTGAACTTGCGCACTTCCTCGTCGAGCTCCCGGATCGCGTCACCGAGCAGCGAGACGGTCTCGTTCATCTCGCCCGCCGAGCGGCGGTTGCTCTCGGCGATGTCGCGCACCTGCTCCATCGTCTTGACGATCTTCTCGCTCTCGGACGCCTGGTCCGCGGTGACGCCGAAGATCTCGTGGACCATGTCGATCATCCGCTCCGCGGCCTTCGAGATCATCACCGAGCCCGACTTCTGCTCGACCGTCGCCTGGCGGACGTACTTCGTGACCTCGCGCATCTGCTCGACGGCCTTGAGGATGTGATCGGAGCCGGTCGCCTGCTGGTTGGTCGCGGCGTTGATCTGCTTGACCATGTCCTGGACGCGCTCGATCGACTTCGCCACCGTCTCGCTTCCCTTGGCCTGCTCCTTCATCGCGCCGGCGATCTCGCGTCCCATCTGCAGCGACTTCTGCGCCGAGTCGAGAATGCGATTGAGCGCCTTGCCCGCGTCGTTGGCGAGCATCACGCCCCCTTCGACGCTGCGCGCCCCCGCCGACATCGAGTCGAGCGCGTTCTGGACTTCTTCCTGAACCGCGTGGATCAGCGAGCCGATCTCCTTCGTCGACGTCGCCGTGCGTTCGGAGAGATCGCGGATCTCCGCCGCGACGACGGAGAATCCCTTCCCGTGCTCCCCCGCCTGCGCGGCGAGAATCGACGCGTTGAGGGCGAGGAGGTTCGTCTGCTCGGCGATGTCGTCGATGACGTTGAGGATCTTGCCAATCTCCGCGGAGCGGTCACCGAGGCGCGAGACGACGCCGTTCGCGTCGTGGACCGACTTGCGGATCTGCTCCATCCCTTCCATCGTCTCCCGCACCGCCTTCATGCCCGACTCGGCGGCCTCGGTGACGTTCATCGCCAACTCGTGCGAGCGCGACGCGCTCCTCTCGACCTGCCCGATCGACGCGCTCATCTCGACCATCGACGCCGAGGTCTCGGTGACGAAGTTCTTGAGAAAGTCGACGTTCTGGTCCACCTCGGTGATCGACGAAACCATCTCGTGCGTCGCCGACGCGGTCTCCTCGACCGACTCGAAGAGCGTGTCCGTATGGCGTGTCACCTCTTCCATCGACGCGACCATCTCGAGAATCGACGACGAGGTCTCTTCGGAGGAGGCCGACAGCGCCTCGACGTTCTCCGAGATCTTGCGGATGCCGCCGTTGAGCTTGTCGATCGACGAATACGCTTCGTCGAGCACGGTGCCCTGCTGCTCGACGCGATCGATCACCGTCTGGGAGCGCGAGCCGACCGTGTCGGCCACCGACTTGAGCTTTCCCTGCGACTGGAGGATCTTCGCGAGCGTCTTCTCGAGGTTCCCCGCCATCGTATTGAACGACTGGCTGAGAACGCCGATCTCGTCGCGCGACTTCACCTCGGCGCGCCGCGTGAGGTCGCCGCCCGCGACCTGTCCCGCCTGCTCGATGACCTGCAGGATCGGGGTGACGGTCAGCTTCGCGACGAGCGAGGCGAGGATCATCGCGATCGCGATCGCGCCGAGCGCCACGAGCAGGTTGATCCAGGTCATCTTCCGGAACGCCGCCTGCGCCTCGGAGTTGTTCACGACAAGGCGGAAGCAGCCGCGCGGCTCCATGCCGGGAGTGATCTCGCGGCTCTCGTAGAACGGGCGCAGGAAGATGCTCCCGCTCTTGCCGCTCTGCAGCGTGACCTCGCGCGCCTGCGGCGCCGACGGGACCTTGTTGTCGACGCCCGCCGGGAGCTTGCCCTTCTTCGTCGCGGCGAGAATGCTGCCGTCGGTCGCGAGGAAGTCGGCGTACTCGACCGTCGGATTCTTCTCGAGATCCGCGAGAATCGCCGCGAGATCGTCGACGAGACCGAAGGTGACGTAGTAACCCGACGTCGAGGCGATCGTGTCGGCGATGCTCGCCCCCTGGTTCGCCGTCTGCTCGTTCATCGTTCCTTGCACGACACGGAGCTGAAACCC
>JAMPYE010000219.1 GCA_023700825.1 Thermoanaerobaculia bacterium
GTTGGCCGAGCGGTTTAAGGCACCGGTCTTGAAAACCGGCAACAGGGTAACCTGTTCGTGAGTTCGAATGTCACACCCTCCGCCATCGTTTCCGGGAGACCTCTATGCGCCGCACCCTGATCGCCCTCGTCGCCTGCGCCACCCTGCCTGCCGCGCTCGCCGCGCCGCCCGCGCCCGCCGGCCCCCAGGACAGCAAGTCCTGGCTCGAATCGCAGGGGCTGGAAGCGGCCGCGAGCAAGGAATTCCAGGATTTCGAGGCCATCGTCGCCCGCGTGAAGGGGGCCAAGGACGCCCAGTCGGCCCAGGAGCGCGTCCTGGTCTTCGCGAAGGGCAAGCTCGCGTGGCAGTCCAGTCCCAAGGACCTCATCGAGCCCGTGTCGAAGTTCGCGCTGCATTCCCTCGGCCGCGACCTCGACGGCAGCGGCCAGCCGCAACTGCACTTCTCGGGCTATTCCGGCGGGGCGCACTGCTGCACCACGCACTACGTCTACAAGCTCAAGCCGCAGGTGAAGCGCCACGCGGTGTACCCGGCCAAGAACGTGGGCGGGACGGATTTCATGGAGCTGCCGGGCCGCAAGACCCCGATCATGGTCTCCGCCGACGACTCGAGCGCCACCGTGTTCGCGCCGTACTCCAACTCCTACTTCCCGCTCGTGGTGGTGGAGGTCTCGCCCAAGGGCAAGTTCCAGTTCGCCTACGACCTCATGCGCCCGCGGCTGCCGGGCATGCCGCCGCCCGTCTGCGCCGAGCCCGCGGCCACGGCCAACCCGTGGCTCAAGGAGCGCTGCGCCGAGTTCGCGGGTGCGAAGCGCAAGACCCGCACGACCGAGATCCAGGCGAAGCTCAAGGAGATCAAGAGCTCGCGCTCGGCCGACAAGGTCAAGTGGGACGACTACTACGCCACGGGGGTGCTCTCCGCCGTCGCCGCGGAGATGAACCGCCACGCGTACACGGGCTACGCGGCGGCCGGCATGAACTGGATGGAGACCGTCTGGCCGGGCAACGACACCGTGAAGGTCACCTTCCTCGACAAGCTGCGCGAGTCGAGGGCCAAGAGCGTATTCGCGGACGACCTGCGGGTGCTCGCGACCGACACGCGCTGAGACCTACTCGGACAGTACCCGGCACCTCAGGCTCGGCAAGGACCACGCCGTGTCGGACTCGGGCTTGGCCCCCGTGCCCACCCGGAGGTTCTTCGTCGAGGAGAGCGCTACGTAGGGCTCGTAGTAGAAGCCGCGCGTCGCCGTCTGCCTCGCGTTGAACTCGAAAAGCCGCTGGAGCGAGCCATCGGCAGGGTCCCGCAACGAAAGCCCGATCGACTCGCCGGAGTTCGCCTGGGACCACCCCGTGATCGAAAGCCCGCTCGCTTCCACCTCGAGCATGTAGGCGCAGATCCACGCGAACGTCGCACCGGGCCTTGCGTACAGGTTCCGGAAGTCTTCGGTGGCGATGAAGGGACTCGTGATGCCCGCCTTTTCGCTCGTGACCTGGTTGCTCCGGTAGAGGTAGAACCTCCAGTTCGCGTCGGGCCCGATGGTTCCGCTGATCTTGTCGCACTCGGCCCAGGTCCAGCATCCCCTCGCACCGGGCGGCGAGACATCCTGGGCCGGATATTCGCGGGCGCCGATTGTGAGCACGATGTCGCCTGGGCGGTTTCGTGCCGCCTCGCGAAGCCTTGTCTCATAGCGCTCCGGCACGATCATGCTGAAATCGGCGCCACCTACGTTTCGGATGGCGCTGCCCATGTCCGCCATGAACACGACGAACGGCGAAAGGTCCACCACCCTCGCGGCCACGGCTTCCCAGCCGCCGGCGACTGTTTCCTCTCCCATGTCGCCGCGAAAGACGAGGATGTAGCGGTCTGGCTCCTTCGGGGCTGGCGCCGTGGCCCAGTTGGGGAACGTGACCGCGACCTCCGCCTGGGAATTCCGGCTCACGGCGAGTGAGTTCCAGCCCTGCTGGGCGATCGGATATCGGGTGCCGTCGCTCCCGTCATAGTAGAGCTCGAAGGCACCCCGCATGTCCTCGTACCCGTTGTTCGCGATGTAGTACTTCTGCGCCTTCTCATCGTAGACGAGGTCGATGTCGCCGCGGAAGAAGTAGTTGATCATTCCCGCGGAGAACGCCACGGCGCGGGGAATGAGGTGCTTGTAGGCCTCGTCGAAGTTGAACCGGTTCAGGGCAAACAGGTTCGGTGCGCCCCTGTTCTTCAGGTCTTGGGTGAAGAAGGAGTAGGACGAAGCGCGACGATTGGACAGCGTGCTTCCGAGAAACCTGTCGTCAACGCTAGTCCCGACGAAGCTCATGCGTCCCTGAAGGCCCGGTGGGCAGGGCGGAAACGCATTCGCGCACAGTTCGCCGATATCCACGTTTTCATACTGTGTCGCGTCGAGCGCGGGTTGCGCGAAGCCCTGCGCCGCATTCCCATTACTTAGGGACGTGAAGTTGGTTCCTGCAGAGACGAAACTCCGGTTGGTGAAGTCTGCGATCCCCTTGCCGCCGCTCGAGTCCGTCAATCGGGTGCTCCAGAAGGACTTCGCCGACGTGAAGGTCGACCGGAATCCGGCGGAGTTGATGGAATATCCCGCAATGCTCGGGTCCGAGTAGGAGGCAACAGGACCACTCAGGATGTTTTCCGTGTTCGTCCATGACTCGAAGTAGCTCGGATTGCCGGCTAACCTGTTGAATACTGCGCTAAGCGGCTGACCGAAACAGGATTCATCGACTGCAAGGTGCATGTCGTTTCGAACGTGTTGCGGTTGCGCCATGTCCTGCAGATGGTGCACGACATGTCCGATAGTTTGAAACATGAGGCCGAGGCCGATATGTCGGTCGGCTGGCGCAGTTCTGGTCATCGCCCGGTAGAAGTAGCTCCTGGCATCGCGGAACGAATACCCACGGGTTCCAGGAAGCGAGGGCGCATTCTGCTCCACGGCCCACGAGGGGGAGGCTTGGCCCGTGACGCTGAAGCCGAGCGCAGTTCCTGAAAGTCCCTGCCCAGTTAGCGGGTTGTAGAAGTGATTACGTGGGCGATCATCGGTGCAGTCGAAACCATCCTCGAACTCTGCCCCGTCGCGCAAGAGATCGAGGATCGAACTCGGCGTGCCCCTCGAGTTCGGGAACACCTGGGAAATGTCGGAATACGGCTTATCCAACCCAATAGTTTTCAGCTTTTCCGAATCCGCCAAGATCGAGTAGGCTACCGCCGATCCGGAAAGGCTTCTGTGAGTCTGTTTCTCGAAGGCGTGGGAATCCGGGCCACTGCAGGCGAGTGCGAGTGCGAGTGCGAGAAGGAGGGGCGGAAGCGTTTGACTCACTTCAAACCCTCGAGGAAGGCGGTTGGCGAGCCGCACCCGACCTTGACGTAATGCTCCTCTGCGACCTTGAGCTTGGAGGGAATCAGGCCCATGGCGATACCCTCCACCTTGAACCTGGACTCTTCCTCCATAAGCGCCTTGATCATGAGAGGAAACCTCTTCCATTCGCAGTCGCTTCGCGCACCCGGCATGCCAAGGGTCCGTGCACGAGACATCAGGGAATCACTAAGCCTTTCGACACGCAGTACGTAATCCTTCCGCGATCCAGAAACCTGCGTCATTCGCACGGCAAGGCCGTTGTAGAGGAAGCGCTGCTGCCGGTCGTTCTCGGAACTCGACAGGGTAGGTTCGTTATTTGCGTATTCCGGCGCGTAGCCGGACTTGAAGATGTAAACGGTGGTCTCCCTGAGTCGGGCAGTGACAATGACTGGCCCCCAGCCAGGAAAGCGGACCTTGCCGTCCTTGCCCGTGACCATTTCGAGGACATTGACGATCGGGCCATTGCCGCCGCCCTCCATACCCGCCCGGTACTGCCAGATTGCCGCTGCCGTAGCGCCTTCGATCGGTCGACCACTGTCTTTATCCACTAGGGCGAACTCGATCGGCTCTGCCTTGAACGACATGGGCAGTGCAAATGCTGTCGAGAAGGCCGGAAGGCCAAGCGCGAACGCCATTCCCAGGACGCGTGTGAGCGGCATCGTTCTCTTTCGGATTACATCGAGTCGAGTTTCCATTGCCCCGTCCCGTCCTTGGCGAAATATATGAAGAACACGTTCAACTCGCCATCGATCAGTCTTGTCACGGCAAACTCTGCCACATACTCGTCCAGCGCCACGCCGCGAATCGACTGCACCGAATTGAAAATCGCCCCCATGTCGGCCTGAAGCGTGGCAAACACGGGTGCATAGCGTTCCCTGGCGCCGTCCGTGAGGAATGCGAGCGCGCCTGACTGATCCCCCGAGCGCAGCGCGGCGACGAGCCCGATCCAGATGTCACGGAAGTGCTTCTCCGCCGGGTCCGGCAACACGGTCACGGCGATGGACTTGGTCGTGGTCGTTCCGTACGAATCGGTCACCGCCGCGACGATCTCGTAGCTTCCCTCGGGCACTTCGTTCCAGAAATAGTCGGCAAAGCCGCTTTCGCCCGCCCCGGCGAAGAATCCCACCGGTGAATTGTTGCTCACCTCGACGAAGGCTTGCGAGCCGTCGGCATTCGTGGCACCTGCAGTGACTTGAATGCTCGCGGGCGCCACGAACGTGTCGCCATCGGCCGGGGAGTAGAAGGTGATCGCCGGAGGTGGAGCGCCGTTCGATCGTGAAATCTGGAGACTTGCGCTGGTGCCGGCTCCATCCGGGCTAGTGGCGACGATATCGATCGAGTTGGCGCCGAGCGCGAGCGTTATCTGGGAAGAAAAGGTTCCTCCGGCCAGGGTTGCTTCTACACCGTTGACCGTGATCCGCGTTCTTGGCGGGCCCGCGAATGTCCCGGTCACGGTGAGACTGTCCGATGTGGTCGTGAAACCGTCGGGCGGATCGGTGACGGCGATCATCAGCGGTGCGAGCGTCACGGTGTAAGACGTCTCGCTGGAATTCCCCACGCGGTCGATGGCGGTGATGCTGAAGGTGTTCGGGCCGGGAGCGAGGGTCACGGGGAACCGGAAATCCTGGCCGCTGGCGCTTTGTGGCGTGCCGCTCCATCCCAGGGCTATGTCCGCCTGCTCATCGACGCTTCCGCTGATCGAAAGCGCCGCGGCCCCGAGAACCGAGCCTTCGGGCGGTGTGAGCGACGTGAACCTCGGTGCCATGGTGTCTCGAGTGATCGAGATCGACTGCGTGGCACGATTCCCCGCGGGATCGGTCGCCTGCAGCACGATCGCGTTCAGGCCCTCGGAGACGTCTTGCTCCGCCGCGAAGGTCCCGTCAGCGGCAACGGGAGCGGCGGCGGCGCCAATCACCAAGGACGATGATTCGCTCAGGCGCCCGGACACCGACAACCGGGTCCGATTGGTGAGGTGAGGCGACGGCGGGGACAAGGACAGGAACGATGGCGGGGTCGTGTCGATAGTGAAGCTTGCCGCGAGTTCGTTCGACGCCTGGCCGAAGCCGTCGGTGGCGGTCGCGGTCAGGGTGACCGTTCCCTCCGGAAGTCGGCTGGAGGGCTGATAGGTGGCAAGCCCCGTGTCCCGGTCGATCGTGAACTGGAGGCCAACCTGCTGGCCGGACAGCAGGACGGAGAGCGAGTAGCCCTCATAGAAGCCGGTCGCGATCCCGCAGTCGCTGCCCGAGCAGGATGCCCGCAACTGGAGCGCGATCGGCACGAGCGGATTGTTCGTCAGAGCGCCAGGACTGGGGGCGGCCAATGCCAGAGCCGTTGCGACGGTCAGCGGTGCAACACCAACGGCCTGGATTCGGCGTGAGTTCGGCACAAGACCCGAAAGCTTCCCGTCCGACGCGAATCGGGACAGTCCAGCGCCGTGCCCGACCAGGATGGCGCGGGTCGCAGAGTCGAAGGCCAGCGCGTCGGGCTGCTTGATGCCGAGGGGCTTGAGTTCCACCGCCACGCCGGGCGACCCGCCGACGGAAACAGCATCGAGTCGCTGTTCCGACAGCGCCCAGAGCGTGCCCCGGATGCTGTCGAGCGCGATCGAATGGGGTTGCTTCGGCAATTCCGTCGATACGGGCGTCGATGCCAAGCCATGCGCGTCGATCCGGATGAGCCGCTTTTCGGCGGAAGCCCACAGCCAGGCTCCGATGGAGTCGACCTGCAGGAGCTTCGGCTCGCCGTTGACCAATGGCTTCAGGTCGACA
The DNA here is from genome assembly GCA_023700825.1 of Thermoanaerobaculia bacterium. Taxonomy (GTDB): domain Bacteria; phylum Acidobacteriota; class Thermoanaerobaculia; order Gp7-AA8; family Gp7-AA8; genus JACPDH01. Next base: position 6,125 of record JAMPYE010000219.1, read on the forward strand.
TCGGCGAGCAGCGATCCGGTCGCCGTGTAGTGGAGAAGCCGCTTCTGCCCGAGTATCCAGACGCTGCCATCGAGCGCGACCGAAAGCGCACGCGCGTTGCCCGGCGACCGCAATGTGCCGGAGACTTGCCCGTTCGAATCGAGGCGGATGAAGCCTTTCGAGCTATCCCTTTCCGATCCTTTTCCCTCGCCGAGCCAGACGGACCCGTCGCGGGCGTCGAGCGTGAGGTATGTCGCGTCCTCCATCCGGAGGGACTTTAGGTCGGAATCAAACAGCGCGATTCCGAGACGGGAGCGACGGGAAATGCGCGACTCCGAAAGTATCCAGACGGCGCCGTCCCGGGGGTCGACGGCAAGCGCCCTCGAATGCGGTGCGTCTATGGTCAGTTCCACGGCGTCCAGGCCGGGCGAGAGGCGGTGGACAAGCCGATCGTCGGCCATCCAGACGTCGGCGGAAGCAGATGCCGCGGCCAGGCCGACCGCGGCTGCGAGCCAGTAACGGATGCGCATTTGGGGGCGTGTTAGCTGAAAGACGTTGATTTGCAGTATGGAGACTAACATGCGTTTATCGTCGCGCGAAGCGACAATGGCTCATGCCGGCGAGGGGATTTCCGGCCGGCCGGCTCGGGGCGGCTCCGCGGATGGTGCGCTGCACAAAAAGCGCCTTCGGGAGTAAAATGACGCCTCGGCTCAATCCCCCGAAGCAGACTCCCGTGTCCCTCATCGTCCAGAAGTACGGCGGCACCTCCATGGGCAGCCCCGACCGCATCCGCGAAGTCGCGCGGCGGGTCGAGCGGTTCGTGAAGGAAGGCCACCAGGTCGTCGTCGTGGTCTCGGCCATGTCCGGCGAAACGAACCGCCTCCTCGCCCTCGCGAAGGAGCTGAACCCCGAGCCGGACCCGCGCGAGATCGACGTCATCGCCTCCACGGGCGA
>JAMPYE010000220.1 GCA_023700825.1 Thermoanaerobaculia bacterium
AGAACAATGAATGCAGAACGCAGAATGCAGAACGATGAATGTAGAAAGGGGCTGAGCCTGCGGGAGCTGCTCGTGCCAGCTGCCGGACATCCCTTTCTGCATTCATCGTTCTGCATTCGATGTGTTCAACCCTTGAACGTCGCACACAAACGCCCAGATACACGAAGGCCCCGGCAACAGAACCGGGGCCTTTCGAGATCTTAGTAGGCGTTGAGGATGTAGGCGAGGGGGTTGACCGGCTGGTCGTTGAGGCGAACCTCGTAGTGGAGGTGCGGGCCGGTCGAGCGGCCGGTGCTGCCGACCGCGCCGATCACGTCGCCGCGCTTGACCTTCTGTCCCGGCTTCACCGCGAAGTTCGAGAGGTGGCCGTAGCGCGTCGAGTAACCGAAGCCGTGCGAGATGTAGACGACGTTGCCGTAGCCGTTGGCCCACTCCGCCTTCACGACGATTCCGTCGGCGGGGGAGCGAACCGGCTGGCCCGGCGCCGAGGAGATGTCGACCGCGGTGTGGAGGCCCTTCTCGCCGGTGAATGGATCGGAGCGGCCGCCGAAGCCGTCGGTCAGCACTCCGTGGACCGGAGCGATCGACGGCGTCGACGAGAGCATCTGCGAGCGCTCGGTGAGCTTGTCCTCGAGCAGGGAGAGCTCGCTCGCCAGGCGGCGCGAGCGGAAGCGCATCGTGTCGATCTCGTCGCTGTAAGGGCTGCCGGGGGCGGACGCGTCGCGAAGACCGCCGACGCCGCCCGTGCTTCCCTCGTCGACCGCGTTGACGCCCGCGATGATCGCGAGCTTGCGGGTCTTTTCCTCCACCGACTTGAGCTGCGAACGAAGCGTGTCGACCGACTTGCTGAAATCCTCGTTCGCGACCTGGAGATCGCGATTCTCCGCCTTCAGCCGCGAGAGCTCGCGCGAGTGGGAGATGGAGGTGAAGTACTGAACCGCGAAGAAGGTCGAAAGGAGGAAGGAAATGGCGGCGAGTCCGGTGGCGCCCCAGAGGAAGCCGTGCGAGACGACCAGCTTCCTGAACTTCGCTCTAGCGTGCGGAACGAAGATTACGGTGGCGTATTTTGACTTCATCGGTTGAGTTCCCGAAAACCGCTCAGGACCGCGCTATTCTATGTATCGACCTCAGGCTGTCAACCAAAAGTTAGTACCAAAAGCGGCAATAATGGAATATTTTTGATCTAACTATATGAATAGAAAGGCCTTGATGGTCAATTCAGAAAAATCAAACGGCGATTCGGCAAAATATGCTGATGCAGCATAAATTGTCGGGAATCAACAAGTTACCCGACGAATCCTCGATGCAGAAATCCGAACCGTCCATGACGTGAATCACCATTCAATGTGAGTGCCGGAGGGGCCGGCGCGGGACGGGAGGAAGCCGCCCCGAACACCCTGCGCGAAGGACGCGTCAGTCTGTTGACTGTGGTACCTCATCTGCTATTCTCGCGGCCGTCGTGCGATCCCGCCCGATCACCATCCGGAGACCACAATCATGAAGATGAAGAAGCGACTCCTCGACGGGGCGCGGCTCAAGCGCACCATCCACCGGCTGTCGGTCGAGATCGTCGAGCGGAACAAGGGAACCGAGAACCTGGTCATCACCGGAATCCGGAGCCGAGGCGTCCCGATCGCCGAACGGATCGTCAAGCACATCAAGGAGACGGAAGGGGTCGACGTGCCTCTCGGCATCCTCGACATCACCCTCTACCGCGACGACCTCACGACCGTCGCCCCGCAGCCGCTCGTGAAGCCGAGCCACTTCCCCTGCTCGATCGACGACAAGATCGTGGTGCTGGTCGACGACGTACTCTACACCGGGCGCACGGTTCGAGCGGCGTTCGACGCGCTGATCGACTACGGCCGGCCGCGCGCGGTTCAGCTCGCGGCGTTGATCGATCGCGGCCACCGCGAGCTTCCGATCCACGCCGACTACACCGGCCAGATGGTTCCGACCGATCGCACCGAGGTGATCAAGGTCAAGCTGCAGGAGACGGACGGCGAGGACGAAGTCCTCCTGATGGAGAAGTAACCGCAAATGAGATCGCAGGCCACCGCACTACGCTCGAAGGACCTGCTCGGCATCGAGCCGCTATCGCCCGAAGAGATCTCGCTGATCCTCGACACCGCGGAGGGCTTTCGTGAAGTCAGCGAGCGCCCGATCAAGAAGGTGCCGACACTTCGCGGCCAGCTCGTCATCAACCTCTTCATGGAGGCGTCGACGCGCACGCGCGTGTCGTTCGAGATCGCCGAGAAGCGCCTTTCCGCGGACACGCTCAGCTTCTCCGCCTCCGGCTCGTCGGTCGAGAAGGGCGAGACGCTCATCGACACGGCGCAGAACCTGATGGCCATGCAGCCGGACATGATCGTCATCCGGCACAGGCACCCCGGCTCGCCGAAGATGCTCGCCGACCTGCTCCCCGCGTCGATCATCAACGCGGGAGACGGCGCGCACGAGCATCCGACGCAGGCGCTGCTCGACGCGTTCACCATCCGCGAGAAGTTCGGCCGCCTCGCCGGGGTCAACGTCTCGATCATCGGCGACATCGCGCACTCGCGCGTGGTCCGCTCGAACATCCACCTGCTGACGAAGATGAAGGCGAACGTCACGCTCGCCGCCCCGCCGACGCTGATGCCGGCGGAGATCGAGAAGATGGGCGTCCGCGTCGTCCACTCGCTCGACGAGGCGCTCGAAGGCGCCGACGTCGTGATGATGCTCCGCATCCAGCTTGAGCGACAGAGCAAGACGACGTTCCCCTCGCTCCGCGAGTACTTCAACACCTTCGGGCTGACGCCCGAGCGGCTGCGCCGGGCGAACGACGGCGCGATCGTCATGCATCCGGGCCCGATGAACCGCGGCGTCGAGATCTCGTCCGACGTCGCCGACGGCCCGTACTCGGTGATCCTCGAACAGGTCACCAACGGCGTCGCCGTGCGCATGGCGGTTCTCTACCTGCTCGCGGGCGGGCACCTCCAGGAATCGTGAGGGCGTAACCGATGAATCTGCTGATCTCGAACGGACGGGTCGTCGACCCATCACAGAATCTCGACCGCGCCGCCGACGTCCTCATCGAGGACGGGCTCGTCGCGAAGATCGGGCCGGGGCTGAAGGCGCCGAAGGGCGTCGCCACGATCGACGCCGCGGGCTGCATCGTCATCCCCGGGCTCGTCGACCTCCACACGCACCTGCGCGAGCCCGGGCAGGAACACAAGGAGACGATCCGCACCGGCACCGAGGCTGCGGTCGCAGGCGGCTACACCTCGGTCTGCGCGATGGCGAACACCACGCCTCCGAACGACGAGCGCCCGGTGACCGAGATGATCGTCGCCGAGGCGCAGCGCAACGGCGTCTGTCGCGTCTACCCGATCGGCGCGGTCTCGAAGGGGCTCGCCGGCCTGGAGCTCTCCGAGATGGCCGACCTCCGCGGCGCGGGCTGCGTTGCCTTCAGTGACGACGGCAAGCCGGTGACGAACTCGAAGCTGATGCGCGCGGCGCTCGAGTACGCGCGAATGCTCGGAGCGCCGGTCATCGCGCACGAAGAGGACGCGTTCCTCGCCGAGGGCGCCGTGATGCACGAGGGCTACTACTCGACCCTGCTCGGCATGAAGGGCGCGCCCGCCGCGGGGGAGGAGATCCTCACCTCGCGCGACATTCACCTGGTGGAGCTGACGGGAGGCCGCCTGCACGTGGCGCACCTCTCCACCGTCGGCGCCATCGAGGCGGTGCGCCGCGCGAAGTCGCGCGGGCTTGCGGTCACCTGCGAGGCGACTCCGCACCACATCGCGCTCACGGACGAAGCGGTCCAGTCGTTCTCCACCGACCTGAAGATGAACCCGCCCCTTCGCTCCGAGGCTCATCGCCGCGCGCTGCTCGAGGCGATCAAGGACGGGACCATCGACGTCATTGCCACCGACCACGCGCCGCATCATCCCGACGAGAAGCGGGTCGAGTTCGATCTCGCGCCGTTCGGCGTGATCGGTCTCGAGACCGCGTTCGCGGTCTGCCACGAGGTGCTCGTCAAGTCGAAGACGATCAAGCTCGCGCAGCTCGTCGACCTCATGTCGACGAGGCCGGCGCGGACCTTCAACCTGCCCGGCGGTACGCTCAAGCCGGGAAGCGCGGGTGACGTCGCCGTGATCGATCTGGACGGCGCGACTGAGTTCGCCTCGTTCCGCTCGCGCTCGCACAACTCGCCGTGGCGAGGCCGAACGCTCGGAACCCGCGTCGTCGCGACGGTCGTCGGGGGCGTGGTGCGCTTCGATGGCCGCCCGTCGCCGGCGGTGGAAGGCAAGTCGCGCCCGCAGGCCGCAAGGGCCCGCGGCGCGCGTCGCTGAAGCCATGCCGAAGAGGGTTGTCATCGTCGACGATTCGTGCGCTTTCTGCGATCTCTGGGAGAACACCCTCGGGGAGCGCTACGGCGACGTCGTGAGGGTGGAGACCTACAACCATCCGTACGACGCGCTGCCGCACATCGACGAGTCGATCGACCTGCTGATCGTCGACCTCGAGATGCCGGGGATGGACGGTCAGAAGTTCGTCTCGTACGCGCGCCAGAAGGGGCTTCCGGCGAAGAAGATCATCGTCACTTCGTCGCACGACGCCGCGGAGCTCCACGAGCGCTTCAAGATCGGCGACGCGATCGCGGTGATCAACAAGGTCGAGCCGAAGCAGCAGGAAGCGTTCCTGATGATCCTCGACTCGATCATGCGCAAGTGACTCCTTGCATCGCGTTTCGCTGACGTGCAACATATGAAGGGCGCGTTCCGCGCCGCCCGTCCGCAACGCTGGAGAAGACCTTGACCGATACGAGCCAGTCAGGCGCCGCGCCGGCAGCGCAATTGACGCTGAACGACCTTCTGATCTTCATGGAAGAACAGAAGGCGTCCGACCTTCACCTCAAGCCGATGCGGCCTCCGCTCCTCAGGATCGGAGGCAAGCTCGTGCCGGTGAAGTCGGACCCGCTCAAGCCGGCCGATCTCGAGCGGATGCTGCTGCCGCTGCTGAACCAGGCGCAGAGGGAGAAGTTCGAAGTCCACCAGGCTCTCGATCTCGGCTATGGAGTCCCCGGGGTCGCGCGATTCCGCGGCAACATCTACAAGCAGCGCGGCACGGTGGCAGGCGTCTTCCGCCGCATCCCGATCCAGATCATCGGCCTCGACGACCTCGAGCTGCCGAACGCCGTGCGGGACCTCTCGACGCAGCCCGACGGGCTCGTCCTCGTCACGGGGCCGACCGGCTCGGGAAAGTCGACGACGCTGGCTGCGATGATCTTCGAGATCGCGGCGCACGAGCCTCTGCACATCGTCACGGTCGAGGACCCGATCGAGTTCCTCTTCACGGACAGGGTGGCCGCGATCTCGCAGCGGGAAGTCGGGACCGACACGCCGAGCTTCGCGGAAGCGCTCAAGAACGCGATGCGCCAGGATCCGGACGTCGTGATGGTCGGCGAGATGCGCGACCGTGAGACGATGCAGACGGTGCTCACGGCGGCCGAGACCGGGCATCTCGTCTTCTCGACGCTTCACACGAACAACGCCGCGCAGACGGTCGACCGCCTGATCGACGCCTTTCCCCAGGAACAGCACAGGCAGATCCGGTCGCAGCTCTCGCTCGTCCTCCGGGGCATCATCTCGCTCAAGCTGGTGAAGACCATCGAGGGGCGGCTGACCGCGGTGGTGGAGATCCTCAAGAACTCGCCGAAGATCGCCAAGCTCATCGAGGAAGGGAACACCAAGGAAATCCTCGAGGAGATGGAGAACTCGGTCGGCTACTACAAGATGCAGACGATGAACCAGTCTCTGCTCGCGCTGCTGGTTCACCAGAAGGTCACGTACGGCGCGGCGATGGAGCTTTCGAGCGATCCCGAGGATCTCTCGCTCAAGCTGCGGAAGATGTTCCCCGCGATCGAGGATCGCGTGCGCCAGGGAGGTGAAGACGTGCCGAGCTACTCCGATTTCTCGCAGATCATGGAGCTGATGGACATCAAGAAACTTCATGAGGAGCAGGAAGAGAAATTCCGCATGCGAATCATGGAGAAGGACCAGGAGATCGAGAATCTCAAGCACGACATGGAGTGGCAGCTCCAGCAGGCGCGCGAGAGCGGCGGCGGCGGCGCCGAGAAGGACCAGGAGATTGCGAGGCTGCGCGCCGAGAACGAGCGCCTCCGCGCCGAGGCGCAGCAGAAGCTCAACCAGATGCAGGAACGAATCAAGGAACTGAACCAGAAGCTCATGGCTCAGGTGAAGAAGTAGCCCTTCCGAATGACGACCATCCCTTCGAAAGACATCGAGACCTTTCCCAACCCGCGGCCCGGCCGCGACTACGAGATCGCATTCGAGGCCCCGGAGTTCACCTGCATGTGCCCGCGCACCGGGCAGCCCGACTTCGCCACGATCCGCATCCGTTACATCCCCGACGATCGTTGCGTCGAGCTCAAGTCACTCAAGCTCTACCTCTGGTCGTACCGCAACGAGGGAGCCTTCCACGAGGCGGTGACCAACCGCATCCTCGACGACCTCGTCGCCGCCACCGATCCGCGCTGGATGCTCGTCGAAGGCGACTTCTACGTCCGCGGCGGGATCAAGACGGTGGTTAGGGCCGAGCACCGTAAGGCGTAGGCGGGGGCGACGGCGGGTGGTTGTTAGTTTTTAGTTGTTAGTTGTTAGACAGGCAGAGCCAACCACCACATGCGTCGCAAAGCGACGGCAGATCTTAGCCCCCGGTCGAAGACCGGGGGAACGCGTACGATGCGGAGATAACGCGTCGCGAGGCGACGCCGGATCGGTAGCCTCCGGCTTCAGCCGGGGGAAACGCCGGCGCAGACGATGAACGGCGCCGCTTCAGCGGCGCGACATGGAACGAACGCACCGATGACCCTCCGCTTTCGCGTCCACGAAACCGAGCTCGCCATCGCGCGTCTCGAACCCGACGCGGCGATTCCGGCGTGGGCTTCCGGCGGCTCCTTCACCTCGGTGACGCGCACCTCGCGCGAGCTCTCGATCGTCTGCGACGCGGCGCTCGTTCCCGCGAGCGTCCGCCACGAGCGCGGCT
>JAMPYE010000221.1 GCA_023700825.1 Thermoanaerobaculia bacterium
CTACACCGCGCCGCCGGGCCCCGACGGCAAGGTGATCCTCGATTTCAACAGGGCCTACAACCCGCCCTGCGTGTTCTCCCCGTTTGCCACCTGCCCGCTCCCGCCGAAGCAGAACAAGCTCGCGATCGCGATCGAAGCAGGGGAGAAGCGCTGGGAGGGCGGACATTAGGGCTGCGCGGCTGGTGCGGAGGTCTGTTGTTAGTTGTTAGACAGGCAGCGCCAACGAGACTCTCCAACGCTGACCGTGACATCGGTGCTCCGCAGGGCAAGCTCACGCAGCACGCAGCACTCGACACGCAACCTGTCTAACAACTAACAACTAACAACTCTCCTGAACGATGGACGACACGCACGAGGGCGCCGGTCGCGCCGAACACTCCGAACGCGCCGGCCGCGCCGGCCGGTGGATGATCATCGCGGCGGCGATCCTCTGGTCGACCGGGGGGATCGGTATCAAGGCCGTGGCGAACGGGCCTCTCGAGGTGGCGTGTCTCCGGTCGGTCGTCGCGGCCATCGCGTTGTTCGCGATCTTCCGCCCACGCATCCCGAGGCTGACGCCGGCGTTCTTCGTCACGCTCGTCAGCTACGCCGGGTGCCTGACCTGCTTCGTCACCGCGACGAAGTGGACGACTGCCGCGAACGCGATCTTCATCCAGTACAGCGGCATCGTATGGGTGATCCTCATGTCACCGCGCCTGCTGGGCGAGAAGCTCCGCGGCAGAGATCTCGTCGCGGCCGTCGTAGCGTTCGGAGGGATGGCGTTGTTCTTCGCGGGGGAGGTCGACGCGCGCGGCATGGCGGGAAATCTCGTGGCGCTCCTCTCGTCACTCTTCTTCGCCGGCATCTATCTCGGCCTGCGGCGAGAGCGCGACAACGGGGCCGAGGCCGCAGTGTGCTGGGGAAACGTGCTCGCCGCAGCAGCGCTCGCCCCGTTCGCGCTTCCGGGCATCCAGGTCGACATGAAATCCGCCGCCGTCCTTTTCTTCCTCGGTGTCTTCCAGATCGCGGTGCCTTACGCGCTCTTCGTCCGCGGCATCAAGTCGGTTCCGGCGGTGCAGGCCTCGCTCCTTGGTATGCTCGAGCCGGTGACGAACCCGGTATGGGTCCTGCTGCTGTTAGGCGAGCGCCCCAGCCCCCAGGCGATCGCCGGCGGCCTGATCGTGCTTGCGGCGGTGGGGTGGCGGACCGCCAGCAAAGCCTGAAGCAGCCCAAGAATCGAAGGTCAACGGTCATAGGTCAAAGCAAGCGAGCTACGGAGCCGCATTTCGCCTATGACTGCGGGACAGATGTTCCCGGTCGGCTCTCTGCCTGCTTTGACCTTTGACCTCTGACCTTTGACCTAGAGCCTCCCGCCTCCCGCCTCAATTTACGGCATTTGGCATCGCGAGCGAGAACGGCGCGATGACGGCGTCGAAGCTCGTGCCGTCGGGCCGGACCATGCGGTAGGTGCCGTGCATCGTGCCGAACGAGGTGCGAAGCGGGCAGAACGATGTGTACGCGAACGACTGGCCGGGAGCGAGCAGGGGCGTCTCGCCGACGACTCCCGGGCCTTCGACTCTTTCCTCCTCGCCGTCGGCATCGGTGATGATCCAGACGCGGCTGACCAGCTGCGCGGGACGCTCTCCGACGTTCGAGATCGTCACGTGGTACGCGAAGAAGAAGTAGTTGTCGCGCGGATTGCTCCGCTCCTCGACGTACACGGCGTCGACGTGGATGTGGATTCCTTCGGTGGTTGCGTCGCTCATCGTAGTTCCTTCGCGCGGCGAGTGGGGGGGGGACGGTTGTTAGTTGTTAGTTTCTAGTTGTTAGACAATTTTGGCCGATGGGCAGGTGTGTCGTGTTGCCGTGAGTCTGTGCGTTCGCCCGGGATGAAGCGTGTATGTGTCAGGGTCGATGAATTCGGGACCAGGAACTGCACCGATTGTGAGCGAACCGAGTCGCAACGCATCTCGTCTAACAACTAACAACTAACAACTAACAACTAACAACTAACAACTAACAACTAACAACTCGCCCCCCCGTCCCCTCACTGCTCCGACAGCAGCATCGCCTTGCCGAGCTCCTTCGAGCGGTTCGTGGCGACCTCGACGGCGTTCATCAGCGTCGTGCGCAGGCCGCCGGCTTCGAGCGTGTGCAGTCCCGCGATGGCGGTTCCGCCGGGAGAGGTCACCATGTCCTTGAGAAGGCCGGGATGGTAATTGGTTTCGAGGAGCAGCTTGGCCGACCCGAGCACCGTCTGCGCGGCGAGTTGCTGCGCGTTGCGGCGCGAGAGGCCGACCTTGACACCGGCGTCGCTAAGAGCTTCGAGAATGAGAAACATGTATGCAGGCCCCGAGCCTGAGAGGCCGGTGACGGCGTCGAGGTGAATCTCCTCGAGGACGACGGTGATGCCGACCGCGTCGAAGATCCGGGTGGCGAGCACGACGTCGTCCGCGGTGGCGTGTTCGCCGCGTGCAATCGCGGTCGCTCCCGCGTCGACGAGCGCCGGAGTGTTCGGCATCGCGCGGATGATGCGCACCTCTCGCCGCAGCCGTGCCTCGATCGTCGCGATTGGAACGCCGGCCGCGATCGAAATGACCAGCACGTCGTCGCGGAGAGTGTCGGCGATCTCGCTGAGCACGCGGCGCATGATCTGCGGCTTGACCGAGAGCACGAGGATGCCCGAGCGCGCGACGACCTCGCGGTTGTCGGTGGTGGTGTGAATGCCGAAGCGCTCGCCAAGCTCGGCCATCCGCTCGGTTCGCGGCCCCGACGCGGAGATCTTCGACGCGTCGACGTGCCCGCCTTTGAGCAGCCCTCGAATGAGCGCCTCTGCCATGTTGCCGGCGCCGACGAAGCCGATGGTGGTGTCGATGTGCATGCCTGTCCTCCGTGCGGCCTCGCCGCGAAGCCGCGATCATAACCGAGGAGCGGGTGCCTGCAGGCAGGTCAAAAGTCAGCTCGGAGCTCAAAGGTCAGAGGTCAAGGCAGACGTGGGGGGGCGATGTGGCGCAGACACTCCTGTCTGCGCGGCGCGAGGCGCCGGGTGATTCGTGCGTCGACGCGTTGGCGCAGTCTCGCAACGCCGCGCCCTGAACGAAGTGGTCGCCTTTGGCGACGCGCAGGCAGGAGTGCCTGCGCCACACTCAGCCTGCTTCGACCTCTGGCCTATGACCTTTGGCCCGCCTTTTTCCGCCTCCCCCCCTCACGCCGGTTCGTGTAATATCTCCACTTCCACTTTACAAAAAGATGACGATGACGCAGAACGAGCACTCGACTGCCGAGTACCTTCGCATTCACGGGCCTGAAGTTCCGCGCTGGCGCAAATGGGGCCCTTACCTCTCCGACCGCGCATGGGGAACCGTGCGCGAGGACTACAGCGCGAATGGCGACGCATGGAGCCATCTACCGCACGACCTCGCGCGCTCGAAGGCGTTCCGATGGGGCGACGACGGCATCGCGGGCTGGTGCGACCGCTACCAGATCCTGAACTGGGGCCTCGCGCTCTGGAACGAGCGCGATCCGATCCTCAAGGAGCGCTATTTCGGCGTCGTTCCCACCGAGGGGAACCACGGCGAGGACGTCAAGGAGTACTACTTCTACGTCGACGCGCTGCCGAGCCACTCCTACATGCGGATGATCTACAAGTATCCGCACCAGGAGTACCCCTACGCATGGCTGATCGACGAGAACCGCCGGCGTGGCGGGAGCGGCCCCGAGTTCGAGCTCATCGACACGGGGATTTTCGACGAGAACCGCTACTTCGACATCGAGATCGAGATTGCGAAGGACGGGCCCGACACGGTCGTCTTTCGCGTGACCGCGCACAATCGAGGTCCTGACCCCGCGCCCCTCCACCTCGTGCCGAACCTCTGGTTCCGCAACGTGTGGGCGTGGAAGCAGGATCCCCGACCCGAGCCGTTGATCTCCGTCCTAGAGCTTCCCGGCGGGCAGCGCTCGCTCCTTGCCGACGATTCGAACGCGCCCCCGCTCGACGGCCTCCTCGCCGACTCGCGCCTCGGTCCGCATCGCCTCGACATTCCCGCGGACGCGGAACTGCTCTTCACGAACAACGACACGAACGGACCGCGCGTGTACGGGCCCTGGTCGCAGCCGCGCAGCCCGTTCGTCAAGGACGCATTTCATCGCCGGATCGTCAACGGCGAGACCGGGGCGACGAACCCGGAGCAGCGCGGCACGAAGTCGTGCGCGCACATGCGCTTCATGGTTCCTCCGGGTGAATCCGCGGTCATGCGCATGCGCCTCACGCCAGGGGCGACTCCCTGGACGTCGCTCGATACGGTCGACACGGTAATCGCCGCACGGAAGAAGGAAGCGGACGAGTTCTACGCGGCGGTGCAGCCGGCGAAGGCGACCGCGCAGGAGAAGCTGGTCCAGCGCCAGGCGTTCGCCGGGATGATCTGGTCGAAGCAGAGTTACCTGTTCGACGTCGACACCTGGCTCGACGGCGACAATCCCGCGATCCCTCCCCCGGATTCGCGCAAGAACGTGCGGAACAAGCACTGGCGGCATCTCAACTCGATGCGCGTCCTGTCGATGCCGGACAAGTGGGAGTATCCCTGGTTCGCCGCGTGGGACCTCGCGTTCCACATGATCCCGTTCGCGCGCGTCGATTCGGAGTTTGCCAAGGACCAGCTGTGGCTGATGCTGTTCGAGCAGTTCCAGCATCCGAACGGGCAGATCCCGGCCTACGAGTGGGAGTTCTCCGACCTCAATCCGCCGGTTCATCCGTGGGCCGTCTGGCGCATCTACAACATGGACCGCGTGCAGAACGACAAGGCCGACACGGAGTTCCTCGAGCGCTGCTTCCACAAGCTGCTGATCAACTTCACCTGGTGGGTGAACAAGGTCGACCGCGAAGGGAACAACGTCTTCGAAGGCGGCTTCCTCGGGCTCGACAACATCACCGTCATCGATCGCAGCGAGCCGCTCCCCGACGGGGCGAGCCTCGAGCAGAGCGACGCAACCGGCTGGATGGGGATGTACTGCCTCGTGATGATGCGCATGGCGCTCGAACTCGCGAAGAAGAACCCCGTCTACGAAGGGCTCGCGACGAAGTTCTTCGAGCACTACGTCTACATCGGCGCGGCGATGAAGATGCCGCGGCACGGCCGAACGCTATGGGACTCGGAGGACGGCTTCTTCTACGATCTTCTCCGCTTCCCGGACGGCCACTACATCCCGTTCCGTGTCCGGTCGCTCGTCGGCCTGATCCCCCTTTACGCGATCGAGCGGCTCGAGGACCTCTGGATCAAGCCGTTCCCGGTATTCAACGAGAACTTCCGCTGGTTCATGAAGCACCGGCCGGAGATCACGTCGAAGTCGGTCTCTACGGTTGGCGAGGGAGAGCACAAGACGCACGTGCTGGCCGTCGTCGACCGCGACCAGCTCCAGCACCTGCTCGAGCGCGTGGTCGATCCGACCGAGTTCCTCTCGCCGTACGGGATGCGCAGCCTCAGCAAGCATCACGAGCACGAGCCGTTCGTCTTCGGACGCTCGCACGTGAACTACGAGCCGGCCGAGGCGATCAGCAAGATCAAGGGAGGGAACAGCAACTGGCGCGGGCCGGTCTGGTTCCCGACGAGCTTCCTGATGATCGAGACGCTGCGCAAGCTCGAGAAGGCCTTCGGCGAGGGGATCGAGCTCAACATTCATGACGAGTCGACAGGCGAGTTGCGGGCCGTCACGCTGTCGGGTCTCGCGAAGGATCTCGCCGACAGGATGATCCGGCTCTTCACGCCGGACGCCGACGGCTATCGCGCGGCGCACGGCCCGCGTGGCAACCGGCGTTCGGAGCGCTTCGCGCACGATCCGCACTGGAAGGACCTCGTGCTGTTCTACGAGTACTTCCACGCCGACACGGGCGAAGGCCTCGGCGCCAACCACCAGACCGGCTGGACCGGCCTCGTGGCGAGCCTGATCGACGAGTGGCGGAAGTAGTGAAACTGGTCAGAGGTCAAAGGTCATAGGTCATAGCAGGCAGGATGGAGCGCTGCGAGCTGAGTCCTGCCTTTCGCCGCGGAAGCGGCGAATTCTAGATAGCCACACCCGTAAGGGTGGGGATGAGGTCGGAATCGAAACGAAGGAGCAACTCCATGGGAAAGAAGAACTACATCGGATTCGATCTCGGCGGCACGAGCATGATGGCCGTCGTCGCGAACGAGAAGGGCAAGGTCCTCGGTGAGAGCGACACCGCGACGGACCGCTCCTCGCCGAAAGCGACGATCGACCAGATCATCGCGATGATCGAAGGCGCGTTGAAGGACGCGAAGCTCAAAGCCTCGAAGATCGAGGCGATCGGTGTCGGCGCTCCCGGCGCGGCGGACCCGAAGACCGGAGTCGTCGCGAAGGCGCCGAACCTCGGCTGGACCGACGTTCCGCTCGGGAAGATCCTGAAGGACCATTTCGGCGTTCCTGTCGCGATCGGCAACGACGTGCAGGTCGCGATCCTCGGCGAGCACGCGTTCGGTGCGGCGAAGGGAGCGAAGCGCGCCGTCGGGATCTGGGTCGGCACGGGCATCGGCGGCGGGCTCATCGCCGACGGCGAGTTGCAGCGCGGAGCTCGCGGCGCGGCGGGCGAGATCGGCCACATGGTCCTCGACGAGAACGGCCCGGTATGCGGTTGCGGGCGCAAGGGCTGCGCCGAGGCGTACGCGAGCCGCACGTCGATGGAGCGCGAGGTCATGGCGCGCATCAAGTCGGGGCGCGCGAGCGTCGTCCCCGACATCATGAAGGAGCGGCAGAAGCCGCGCATGACCAGCAGCGTCATGAAGCGCGCCCTCGCCGCGAACGACGAAGTGATGAAGGAAGTCGTCGCCTACGCGCAGCACTACCTCGGGCTGCTCGCCGGCAACGTCGTCAATCTCTACGACCCGGAAGTCATCGTGATCGGCGGCGGCGTTGCGCAGCGGCTCGGCGAGAGCTTCGTCGGCCCGATTCGCGAGACGGCGCGATCCCGCTTTCTGCGCCCCGACCCCGATGGCATCGTCCGGATCGTGCACGCCGGACTCAACGACTATTCGGGAGCGCTCGGCGCTTCA
>JAMPYE010000222.1 GCA_023700825.1 Thermoanaerobaculia bacterium
CTCGCAGAGGCTGCGCGCGCGATCGCGCTGTTCGACTCACGCCCCGCGGCCGGCTTCGACGACGTCAAACGCGTCGCCGACGCGGTGCTCAATCATCGCGTGCTCACGAACTACCGCGCGAGGCTCGACGGGGTCACGTCTTCGAAAATCGTCGCCGGCCTGCTCGCCTCGCTCGAGGAGAGCGGCGTGAGCCTGCCCGACGACGTCGAGGTCTCGACCCGGGGCAGCCGATGAGGCATGCGGGGCGACTGATTCCGGTGTTCGTGCTCTTCGTCGTCCTCGCGGCGGGCGCACCGGCCGCCGACTTCGGCCCGATCTCGGTCGTCGACGAGTCGGGCGACTTCACCCCGTCGATACACGGCTATCGCGAGTTTCGCTTCCGGGTCGTCAATCGCGGCGCGCAGCAACACCAGGTCGAGATCGCAGCGCCCGCGATCATCTACTCCGGTCAGCCCGGAACGCTGCGCCGGATGAGCCGCTCGGTAACGCTGCCGCCCCGCACGGAGTCAGTGGTCACGATGCTGCAGCCGCCGATCAACATGACCGGAGCGAACGCGGAGATCACGATCGACGGCAAGGTGCAGGCCGACAAGATCCCACTCAACATCGGTTACTCGGGAGGCGGCGGACAGATCCACATCCTCGCCAGCCGGTCGATCTCCGAAGCCGACCTTCGCGCGTCGCTCGAGACCGTCATGCGCAAGGAGGAGCTCGCCATCGAGACGAGCCCGCGGACGCTCGCGGAGTGGAGCGCGAACTGGCTCGCACTCACCCGCCACGACGCGATCGTCCTGCGCGACGCCGAGCTACGCGACGCGACTCCGCCGGTGCGCCTGGCGATCGAGCGCTTCGCGCGCGCCGGCGGCACGCTCGTCGTCTTCGAAGCGACCACCGCTCCGGAAGACTGCGTCGCCATCGAGATCCGCCCCGACACGCTCTACCGCTGCAAGGAGGGCTTCGGCACACGCTTCGTGACCACCGCGCCCGAGCCCGCGCCGTTCGTCGCCACCGAGGTCGGCGCGTGGGTTGAATCCATGCGCGACTCGTTCAAGCCGTTTTCCGATCCGTCGATGGCGTGGGGCGGCGGCCCGTATCGCGGCGGCCCAGTACCCGCGAACGCGTTCCGCGTCGTCGACGAGCTCACAGTCCCGGTGCGCGGCCTCTTCATCGCGATGACGCTCTTCGCGATCGTGGCAGGCCCGGTGAATCTCATCATCCTCTCGAAGAAGAACCGGAGGATCTGGGTCCTCTGGACGCTGCCGCTGCTCGCGATCGCGACCTGCGTCGTCGTCATCGTCTACGCGTCGTTTTCCGAGGGCTGGATGCGCGTGGTGAAAACCGAGGCGGTGACGCTGCTCGATTCGAAGACGCGCGAGGCGACGACGATCGGCTGGACCGGCTACTACGCGACCGTCGCGCCGAGCGACGGGCTTCGCTTCGGGCCGGAGACGGAGCTGACTCCCTTCGGTGGCGCGCGACAGAACGAGCTGACGATGGACTGGACGCGCGGGCAGCAGCTCCGTCAGGGCTGGCTCACGAGCCGCGTCTCCTCGTCGTTCAGGATTCGCAAGAGCGAGACGCGTCGCGAGCGGATCGAGTTCCGCGAGCGCGGCGGGGGCGGTCTCGAGGCACTCAACGGCCTCGGTGCGCCGATCGAGACCCTCTGGGTAGCGACTCCCGCGGGCGAGCTCCTCGTCGCCGGGCCGATCGCTCCCGGAGCGTCGGCGGCGCTGCAGCGGAGCGTACCGGGTGCGTTCGCGGCGAGAGGCGAACCGGCGCGGAACATTTGGACCGGCGACTGGCTGGCCGCGCAGAAGAACGCGACGGTCTCGCCTCACGCCTGGCTCGAACCCGGCCGCTGGATGGCCACCGTCGACGGGGCTCCTTTCGTCGAGGATGCGCTCGACGGTCTGCAGACGCGCAAACAGCGTTCGCTGGTGCTCGGCGACCTCGAGGTAGAGCGATGATGACGCGGCGCGAGGCGGTGAAGATTCCGTGTGGCGCAGACACTCCTGTCTGCGCGCGGCGCGAAGCGCCGGAGAATCCGCTTCGTCGGGAACGGCTACGGGCCGCCTTCGGCGGCGCGCAGGCAAGAGTGCCTGCGCCACATTGCGCTGGAGTTTCCGTGTGGCGCAGACACTCCTGTCTGCGCGCGGCGCGACGCGCCGAAGATTCCTCTTCGTCGGGAACGGATACCGGCCGCCTTCGGCGGCGCGCAGGCAGGAGTGCCTGCGCCACATTCGGCGGCGCGCGGGCAGGAGTGCCTGCGCCACATCTCGAGGTGGAGCGATGAGAGTCGACATCCGCAATCTCACGCGCACCTTCGGCGCCACGCGCGCAGTCGACGACATCTCGTTCTCGTTCGGCGCCGGCGAAGTCTTTGGCTTCGTCGGCCCCAACGGCGCGGGCAAGACGACGACGATGCGCATCCTCGCCACGCTCGACGAGCCGACCGCGGGCGACGCGCTGCTCGACGGGATTTCCGTCGTGCAGGAGCCGGAGAAGGCCCGCCATCGCATCGGCTTCGTGCCCGACTCGCTGCCGACGCACTCCGACATCACGGTCGAGGAGTACCTCGACTTTTTCGCGCGCGCCTACGGGCTCAAGGCCGCGAAGCGGCACGAAGTCGTCGCCGAGGTCCAGGAGTTCACGAACCTGACCGGCATCCGGGAGAAGCTGCTCAAGGCGCTCTCCAAGGGGATGAAGCAGCGGGTCTGCCTCGCGCGCGCGCTGCTGCACGACCCGCCGGTGCTGATCCTCGACGAGCCCGCGGCCGGGCTCGACCCGCGCGCGCGCATCGAGCTGCGCGAGCTCCTTCGCGCTCTCGCCGCGCAGGGGAAGGCGATCCTGATCAGCTCGCACATCCTCACCGAGCTCGCCGAGATCTGCACGGGCGCCGTGATCATCGAGCAGGGGCGGATTCTTCGCGCCGGAACGCTCGAGAACATCATCGCCGAGTCGCAACCGGCGCGGAGGATCGTGATCCGCCCGTTAGGCCAACCCGAGGGGCTGCATCGCGAGCTGCTGCAACTGCCGCACGTGAGCGCGGTCGCGCTGACGGGGAATGAAGTGTCGCTCGAGTTCGCGGGCAACGAGGAAGAGGTCTGCGAGTTGCTCGCGGAGCTCATTCGCCGCGGGCACCGGCTCGCGGAGTTCCGGCAGCCGAAGTCGAACCTGGAGGACCTGTTCATGTCGGTGACGA
This sequence comes from Thermoanaerobaculia bacterium, assembly GCA_023700825.1. Taxonomy (GTDB): domain Bacteria; phylum Acidobacteriota; class Thermoanaerobaculia; order Gp7-AA8; family Gp7-AA8; genus JACPDH01. The sequence continues at coordinate 3,203 of JAMPYE010000222.1, forward strand.
AGGGCGGCGTGCAATGAGCGGCTTCGTCTCGATCCTGGACAGCCTCGACGACGCGATGAGCCCGGTCGTCGTGAAGGAGCTGCGGCAGGCGGTGCGCGGCCGCTTCATCGTCATGTTGTTGATGGCGTTCCTCGCGACGCAGCTCGTGACGATGGGCATCGCGCTGCTCGTCGGCGCCGAGAATGCCGCGGCCGACACCACGGCGATGGGGCGCACGACCTTCCTCTGGCTCTTCGGCATCCTGCTCGGCACCTGCCTGCTCTGCATCCCGCTCTACACCGGCATCCGGCTCGGCGTGGAGCGCTCCGACTCCGACGTCGACCTCCTCTTCATCACCACGATTCGCCCGCGCTCAATCATCCTCGGCAAGCTCACCTCGTCGATGCTGCTCACGCTTCTGATCTTCGCTTCGAGCCTGCCGTTCATGGTCTTCACCTACTTCCTGCGCGGCATCGACATGCCGTCGATCTTCGTCCTTCTCGCGGCGGGCCTGCTTGCCATCGCGGTGATGGTCTGCCTCGCGATCATGCTCGCGACACTCCCGGTATCGAAGCCGTTCAAGGTGATCATCGGCCTCAACTTCGCGTTCGGCGGGCTGCCGGCGCTGCCGGTGATCATGGCGTTCGCGTTCTCCTTCCTGCAGGGAGGAGGGGGCAGCCGCATCACGACGGGTACCTTCTGGGTCGGCGCGGCGATCACGCTCGTTTTCACGACCGCGGCCTGCGTGGTGATGCTCGCGATCTCGGTCGCGCAGGTCACGCCACCGGCCGCCAACCGCGCCAGGCCGGTGCGCCTCGCGCTCTTCCTGCAGTGGTGCGTCACGCTCGCGGGGACGACGTTTCTCGTCGTGAAGTCGTCGGACCAAAGGCCCCTCATCGCCTGGATGATCGCGCAGGTCGCGCTGCTCACGATCACGGCGATTGCAGCGACGTCGGAGCGGCACCAGATCGGTGCGCGTGTGGCGAACGAGATTCCCGTGAACCCGCTCGGACGCGTCGCCGTCTTCCCGTTCTTCAGCGGCTCCGCGAGCGGTCTCGTCTGGTCCGCGCTCATGATCCTCGGGTCGATCGCCGTCCTCCCGCTGATCATCAAGCTCGTAATGCCGCTCACCCCGAGCAACGACTATCGCGAAGCGATCCTCTGGGCGGGAGATTATGCGATCTATCTCTTCGGCTTCGTCCTGACCGCGATGGCGATTCGCGACGCGGGAGCGTTCACGAGGATTCCGCAGTCGCGCACCTGGATTCTGGTCGTCCTCCTGATGCTTGCATCCGCGTTCATCCCGGTGGCCGGCTGGATTCTCTTCGGCGGGAAGACGCCGTTCGGAAAGGACATGACGATCTGGATGCTCGCCTCGCCGATTCCGAACCCCGAAGAGCCGCAGATGGCGCGTTACATCTTTGGCGGAATCTGGCTCGCGATCGTCCTGCTGGTGCGAAGGAACTGGTTCGCCGAGCGCTTCGCGAGCTTCCGGAGGGCCGCGCCCGCGGCGTAGCCGGATGGAGAGACACCACGTCGAGGCACTCGCGGCCGGCGAGCGCGCCGGCGGCGGATGCGTTCTGCTGCCCCCGCGTCGCGCGCCGGGCGGCACCGCGGGACTCCTGGTCACGCGCCACGCGGGAAACTCCATCGACTTCCGCGAGCACCGCGAGTACCACCCGGGCGACGACGTCCGGCGCATCGACTGGAACGTCTACGCGCGGAGCGACAACCTCATGGTCCGGATGCACCACGAGGAGATGTCGCCGCACGCCGACATCGTCCTCGACACGTCGCGCTCGATGTCGTTAGGCGGGACAAAAAAGGCCGAGGCCGCGCTCGGGCTCGTCGCGATGCTGGCGGAAGCGGCGACCAACGGCGGTTTCTCGCGCGCGGTCTGGGCCGCGGGCGACGAGGTGCGACGGATCGAAACGGGCGGCCCCGCGGCGACATGGACGGGGCTGGGGTTCGACGGGACGGGATCGCCGGCGGAATCGCTCGCGAAGGCCGCGCCACCATGGAAGCCGTTCGGAATGCGGATCCTGGTGAGCGACCTGCTCTGGCTCGGCGACCCGGGGCAGCTCGTTCGCCAGCTCGCGCATCGCGCGGCCGCGGTCGTGATCGTCCAGCTCCTCGCGCAACGCGACCTGGCACCCGAACGCGCCGGCAACGCAAGACTGGTCGACTGCGAGAGCGGCGCCACGCACGACGCGCTCGTCGACGCGGCGGCCATCGAGCGATACGACGCCGCGCTCCGGCGCCACCAGGAGAACTGGAGCGACGAGGCCAGGCGAGGCGAGGCGATCATGCTGACGATGACGGCCGAAGAGGTCGTCGACGGCTGGCGCGTGGCGCCGCTCGCGGAGCGCGGGCTGCTCGAGCGGAGGAGATCGGCGTGAGCTCCCTCTTCGCGTGGCCCGTCGCGCTGGCCGCCGCCGCGGTCGCGATTCCCGCTCTCTTCGCGATCTACTTTCTGCGGAGCCGGCTGAAGACGCTCGAAGTCGCCGGGCTGTTCCTCTGGGCCGACGCGCCGCGAACGAAGGAAGGAGGCCGCCGGCTACGGCGCCTCACGACTCCGTTGCTCTTCTTCCTCGAATTGCTCGCGTTCGTCCTGCTCACGATCGCGGCGGCGCGCCCCTTCGGCCCGCGCGCCGGCGATGCGCGCCCCGTCGTGCTCGTCGTCGACGACTCCTTCTCGATGCGGGCGGGCGATGACGCGAGCCCGCGCGCGCGCGCCGTCGACTGGCTGCGCACGGGGCTCGAGGGAGACCAGGTCTCCTCGGTGCGAATCGTCTACGCGGGTGAGACGCCAACGTTGGCCGGGCCGGAGGTCGCGAGTGTCTCCGGGGCGCGTCCTGCCCTCGACGCGTGGAGCTGCGGCTCGCCTTCGGCCGATCTCGAAAAGGCGACCGCATTCGCGCTGGAGACGGGTGGCGCGCGCGCGCGGATTCTCGTGGTCACCGACCACGCGCCGGAGACTCCACCTGCGTCGGGACGTGTCGTCTGGAAATCGTTCGGCGACGCGCGGGCCAACGCCGCGTTCATCGCGGCGGCGCGGTCGAGCTCGCGGAGCGGGGAGAAGCTGCTGTTCGAGGTAAAGAACTTCTCGCCGCGGGCAGCGGCCCCCTTGCTGCGCATCACCGCGGGTGATCAGGCGCGCGACATCCCGCTCGAGCTCGCTGCGAACGAGGCGCGGCGCGTGTCGATCGCGCTCCCCCGCTCGCAGGCCGCCGTGACGGCGGCGCTCTCGGGCGACGCGCTCGACTTCGACAACCAGGTCACGCTGCTCGAGCCGGGCCACGGGGAGATCCGCGCTCGTGTGGACATCGCCGACGCGCACCTGCGCGAGCTCGTCGAGCGCGGGCTCGACGCGACCGGCCAGGTGACGCTCGGCGGCGGCGAGCCGGCGCTCGTCGTCACCGATCAGGACGTCGCGTCGCGCCCGGGCCGCTGGGTCGTTCGCTTCGTTCGCGCTCCCGGCGCCGTCTCGCTCGCGGGACCGTTCCTCGTCGACGGCGCGCACCCGCTCGGTCGCGGGCTGACTCTCGCCGGGGTGGTGTGGGGCGCGCCGCGCGGACCGATGCCGGGCGATGCGATCATTACGGCGGGGAACACGCCGATCGTCACCGAGACCGACGGCGCGCGCGGCACGAAGACGATTGCGATCCGATTCGACCCGGCCCTCTCGACGCTGCACCTCCCTCCCGCCTGGCCGGTGCTGCTCTGGAACCTCGTCGAATGGCGCGCCGCGGAGCTCCCCGGCTTCCTCGAGCCTAACGCGCGCGTCGGCGCGATCGCGCAGGTCTCGCTCCC
>JAMPYE010000223.1 GCA_023700825.1 Thermoanaerobaculia bacterium
CGGTTCGACCGCGGCGCAGCTGGCTGGCGGCGACGATTGAAGCCACTATGGACATGGAGCTTATCGGGACGGCTCGAATACTGGCACTGTCGCTGCAGGAGAATCATCCATCATGACACAGCACAAGAGGGGAACAGGGTCTCTCCACGAGCGGGGCTACACGCTGATCGAGGCGCTGGTGGTCGTCGCGATCATCGGCATGATCTCGGTAATCGCTGTCCCCAACTTCATGCAGTTCCAGCGGGCCGGGAAGGTGAAGAGCTCTCTCCGGAACTTCACCGCCGACCTGCGCGCGGCGCGGCAACGGGCGGTGACTCTGCAGAACCGGGCCATGATCAGCTTCGGCACCGGGACGACCGACGGGGCGAGCTACACCATCTACACGGGGACCAGGCAGGCGGACGGATCGTACGTCTGGACGGAGTACAAGCGGACGCCCAATGCGCTCGCGACGAAACAGCTCGAGAAGACGGTCTACATCAACTCGACCGACTTCCTGGACACGCAACCCACCACACCCGACGGTAAGTTCGACGTGATCTTCCGCGAGGACGGCGAGGTTTTCTACGACACGGGAGAGACTCCCGGATTCCGCAACATCGTCATGCAGGGTGACCCGCGGACGCCCAAGTACCGCTACCGCGTGACGTTCTCGCCGAGTGGGCAACTCAAAGCAGAGTCATTCTGACGGACGCAACGACTGCTGGACGGACTGGAGGGACAGCTCCGTGACAATTGGATCCGGATTTCGCAGATTCGAACGAGGGTACAACCTGATCGAGGTCATCGTCGCGATGGGCATGATGTCGACGTTGCTCCTCGCCGTGATCACGCTCTTCTTCTTCGGGCGCGGCAACGTTTACAGCGGCAAGATGATGACGCAGGGCGTCGCGATTGGCACCGATGCGCTCGAGGATCTCTCCGGGCAAACGGTGCAGGGCGTCTACACGGCGTTCCTGGTCAACTCGACGACGCCGCTCGGGACGTACACGATCGACGGCGTGACGTACACCAACGCGATCATCCGCTCGACCGACGCGACCATCGTCGCCAGCCCGCCGGCGCAGATCTCGTCGGAAAACGTCCCGGCCGGCGGCACCGGGCTGCTCACCTCCTGGCGGAACAACATCACCACGACGCGCAAGATGGCGCGGGGCTCGGTCACCGTGATCATGCGGCCCCGGCAGCCGACCGCCGTCATGGCCGGAACGTCGCCCGCGCCGCGCGTCCTGCAGGTGCGCGTGATCGTCCGCTGGATCGAGGCGCAACGGCAACGTCACGTAGAGTTCGACACCGTCCGGTACCGCAGATAGAGGAGAGCCTCCATGACGAGCCAAAGGACAGTCCATCAGCGCGAGAGGGGCTTCACCCTCACCGAGATCCTGGTCGCGACCGCGATTTTCACGATCATCATGGTCGCCGCCCTGCTCCTCTACGACCGGAGCAACAAGGTCTTCAAGTCGGGCGTCGAGGCGGCCGACCTCCAGCAGAACACCCGCGTGGCGTTCGACAAGATGGTCGCCGACCTGCGCATGGCCGGGTTCGACTTCGACCGCGACGGCATCCCGTCCGGCGTCGGGGCCGGCGGCGTGACACTCGCGCAGCAGCCCGACGAGCAGATCGAGTTCATCGCCGCCACCGCGATCACGATCCGTGGCAACTTCGACCACGGCGACAGGCCGACGGTCGACGACCAGGGCCGTGAGTTCACGACGACGGCGGGCAACAGCGGCCTGGAGACCCCGGAATTTCCCGTGGTCACCACGGGCAACGACGAGATCGTCACCTACGCGCTCGTCTCGGTGGACAGAAACACCGGCCTGCCGATCGCCGCGAACAACACCGACTCGATTACGTTTTACGCCGACGTCCCCGATCGCAAGGCGCGAACGGGTACGGGCGGTCGCAGCGAGAACCTCGTTACGATCGACGGCGTCGACCTGACGCACGACAACCCTCCCTACACCCTGATGCGGATTCCCGTGGCGCTCACCGCCACGGGCGCGGTCGCTCCTGTGAAGATCCCGATCGCCACCGGCATCCGGAGCATGAACTTCGAGTACTTCACCGATCAGTTAGGCACGGTCGGCCTCAAGGACCTGACGGGGGCGGCCATTCTTCCGGCGAACTACGCGACGACCGTCGGCGGCCTCGGGCAGTACGACCCGAACTCGCCGACCCTGATCGTCCCGAAGGTGATTCGCGCGACGATCCAGTCGATCAAGCTCACGCTCGTCGGTATGACCGAGTTCCCGGACCCGACGTACACCGACCCGACCGACGCGGTGGCGCCTACCTATCGCAAGTACCGGCTCGAGTCGCTCATCGTTCCCCGCAACACCGGGCGCAGAGGCCTCCGAGAACAGGACTCGACCGAGCCCGGACTGCCGGTGATCACCACCGTCTGCGTCGGCTACTGCGGCGTCGCCTTCGTGGCGTGGGACCCCCCGACGACCGGGGGAGTGGTCGAGAACTACGAGCTCTACTGGGACACGAGCCCAACCGGGACTTTCCTCAAGCACCAGACCGTATTCACGGGTACCAACACCTATACCGATCCGCTGGGCGACCCGACGGCTCAGTATTACTTCAAGGTCCAGGCGGTCAACAGCTACGGCAACCGCACCTCGGCGGTGTACCCCTCGGCGGGCGCCGGCTTCGTGCCGATCAATCTGACGAAACCCTACCCTCCCGAGCTCCCAGCGGTCACGGGCGATGGCACGATCCCTCCCCTCGCCAACAGGATCGGAATCGGATGGTCGGTCAAGCTCTCCCCCCTGCCCGCGGCTCCCACGTGCGTCGGCACCGTACCGCCGCCGACGAGCCTTCCGATCACGGAGTTGGGGCGCTGGTCGATCAAGCGCATGGTCGAGAACATCGACGCAACGGATGAATCCCTGTTCCTGCCTGCAGCGGGCGAGGACGCACTGCTTCCGTCTTCCCCGATTCCACCCGATCCCACACAGAAGGTAACCTGGCTCGACGAGACGGTTGCGAACTGCTTCACCTACTACTACAGGCTCCAGAGCCTCGAGGGCTGCCCCGCGAGCGGGGTTCTCAATGCAAGCGACTGGGTGCCGCTGCCTGCGGTGGCGGCACTCCGCGGACGCGCGGAGTCCGATGCGTTGCCCGACGCGCCCGTCGAGCTGGCGCTCGGTGACGCGCCGGCGTCGCAATGCGTCGGCGGTATCTGCCGGGCCCAATTGATCTGGCCGAAGGTGAAGTCCGACGCCAACGGGCCCGTCACGATCGGCAAGTACATCGTGCGGCGCAACAAGATCATCGTGGCGACCGGTGCGCCGATGAACCCGTCCAGCTTCCCGGAAGAGGTGTTCACGATCAGCCTTTCCGACCCGAAGGGGGCCGATTTCAGCGACCCCGACAAGGTCGTCTGGACGGACGACGGAACCTACGACAACGACACCTATTATTCAGGCCCGCTGGACGAGCCTCCGGGAGGGCACGTCTGGGAGTACACGGTCACGGCGCAGCAGTGCGCCTCCGCGGAGAGCGGGCGGAGCCCCGCAAGGCGCTTCCCGTGCGCATTCACCCCGACTCTGGACTCTTACAATGTCGTTGGACAGATCGAGGGATCCGGGACGGCCGCCGATCCCTGGCTCATCGAGCCGACGTCGTCGCTCGAGCTGGACTTCAGCGCGAGTGTCACCGCGACAGCGAGGATCTTCCTCGGCGGTGTCATGGTCAGGGATCTCGGAGTGCAGAGCGGCGCGGCGCTGTCGTGGCCATTGCCCGACATCGCGGACGGCACGGTCTACAAGGTCGAAGCCAGCGTCATCGATGCGAACGGCTGCCACCGCTCCTTCCCCTTCTACGTCGACCAGACGTCGTCGAACTGCTGCCTCGTGCCGTTCAGCGTCAACGCGAATGTGATTACCGCCGACGCGGTGTCGAGAACCGTGCGAGTCAAGCTCCAGAACGTATGCAACGACGAGTTGCAGCTCTTCGGGCCGATCAAGATCTACTGGAACACCGGATACTCCGGCGGCGCCAGGCTGGATCGGGTCGTTTACCCTGCTGCGATGGGCGCATGCCCGACACTCGTGAACTCACTCAACTCGGCGGCCTCGCCGGTCGACTCGGTACCTCCGAACGGAACGGCACGCGTCGCGTCCGACTCGCTGCCGCAGGTCGGGCTCGCGAACTGTCCCGACCCGGCAAACAGGGAGTACCGGTTCGACGTGATCTTCACGAAGGGCTTCACCGAAAGCCCGATCTCGAAGATCTGCGTCAGCTACAGGCGGTACGACGTGGCGACGGGCACCTACATTGACCTTGCGAACCAGATTTGCCAGATCGTTCCGGCGCCGTCTGCGACGCCGAACGTGTGCGACCCATAAAGGAGAGTGGCGTATGGAGACGCTAAGAAAACTCGCTTCGCAGATCGAAACCCGGGAACGCGGCTCGGCTCTCCTGGTCGCGCTGATGGTCATCGTGGGGCTTTCGCTGCTCGGCCTCAGCTTCGTCGCCATGTCCGAGACCGAAGGCGCCATCTCGCTGAACCAGCGAAACTACTCCCAGGCGCAGACCGTCTCGGAGGCGGGCGCGAAGCTCGTCGCGGACTGGTTCAACAACCCCGAGCAAATCGCCGCGCTCGGCCTGATGCCCCCCGTCGCGTCCGAGACGACCCTCAAGATGGAGCGATGGATCGACACGAACGGAGACGGCACGGACGAGAACAGGGGCCGCTGGAAGGTCTCGCAGCCGTACTTCTGCTGCGACAAGCCGTTCAGGGGAGCAACGCTCGGTGACCGGTTGTGGGGAACCTACTTCTCTCCCGACGTCCTGATCGACGAGAGCACCAACGCAGGGCAGACGTTCCTCACGGCGTTCAACACGGCCCTCTTCCCGAACCCGACGTCGGGCGAGGTCACGGAGATCCGGATCTACGCGCCTCCGATCGTCGGGGCGGTGAACACGCCTAACGACATCAACGGATCGGTGGCCGCGGGCCGGGGCTACTACGACTCGAGCCCGTCCGGCGGGAACGCGGGTGTCCGCTACGGCCTCGCGACGATCGCCGTGAAAGCGACCGTGAAGCGCCTGCCCGGCCAGTTGCTCACGGCGACCGGAAACCGCGTGCTCTCGGAGCGCACGACGCGCGTCGTCATCTCGGAGTGGCCGTTCCCCGGACCGCAGGGGCCGGTTCAGTCGAACGCGAACATCCAGACGGGCGGAAGCGTCGTCGTCCACTGGGGGCGCATGACCGCGCAGGGGACCATGTACATCAAGCGCGACCTCCAGGGCCTGCCCTGGATGGATGCGCACACGCGCATCCCCTTCTGGTACGGCGGCTACGACACCTCGCTGCCGTGGACGGCTAACACCCAGTACCAGCGATGGGACATCGTGCGGCCAAGCAACGCGGCCACCGCAGCGGACCACCATTACATCGCCGATTCAGTCGTCGGCGCAGGCGCCACCTCCGGCGTCGAGCCGGCATGGCCAGTTGGCGCAGGAGCGACGATCTCGGACGGCCAGGTCACCTGGAAGGAGCGCTCACCCGCCCGCTTCAATGTCGATCCGGGCTCCGGTGCCGCCGACTTCCCGAGGCGCCCGTGGCTGTTCGACATCATCAACCTGCCGTTCGAAGATCCGTGGGTCGAGGCGCGAGCCCGGGGAGCCTTCCAGAATCCCGGAACACCGGCGGGGCCGCAGCCGTATCCCTGGACGTGGGGAGGCGGAACTCCCCAGGCGGCGACGGACGAGCCGAACCCGAAGCTGTCCAACTGGTTCCAGGGCCAGAACAAGACGGATCCCGCCCCCTCGCTTTACAAGGAGGTCGTTTTCCCACGCATCAATTACACCTTCTGGAAGGACCTCGCCCTTGCCGGGCAGGGAGACGATGCCGTCAAGTACTTGCGCTGGGTCTCGGCCGATCTCTTTTCGGACGGCCAGCAGACGAAGTCGTTCAAGCAGTGGACGAATACCGGAGCAGGAACCCCCCCGGCCAAGCCGGGCTTCTACTTCTTCGACACGAAGAATGGTCAGAACCCGCAGGTCCCGGGTGGCGCGGCGTTCCTCACGCCAGCAGTGAACATCAGCAGCGCCGGTGGCAACATCTGGACGATGTCGGGCTTCATTTATCTGAACGCCGTGGAGTTTGGAACGCAGGGCGTCAATGGCGTCGACGGAGACTTCAACTTCCCCGGCGAGCCGTACCTCGACCAGGGCTACAGGGCGATCGACCCCGCCACGGGCCGGCTCAAGCGCGACCCGATCACCGGCGCGCTGAGTTTGCCGGATGCCACGAAGGCCGGCAATCGCTACTGGGATTACCAGGACTACAACGGGAACGGCAAGTTCGACCTCTATCTCACGCAGAGGTCGATCAAGAGAAACACCGGGGCCGTCGTCAACAACGTCTGGATGCCGGTGCAGTTCTTCGACGGCTGCACGATCCTCAACGCCACTAACACGTGCCCCGGCGGACAAGAGTGCTGCTCCGAGCCGCACGAGCCGTACATCAACCTGCGGTACCCCCTCAACGCATGCTGCGTCGGCGGGAGCTACCCCAACACTCTCACCGTCGGCTGGGAGGCCCCGAACTCGCAGACGAAGCGTCCGAAGAAGAAGCTCCTGCCGGATAAGACGGTGATGCCGAACTGCAACGGCGCCGACGCGGACGTATGGGACGCGATGATCCCACCCAGGTCGCTCATGTACTGCAGTTCCAACCTCTACGATCGCGACGGCGAGTTCGACACCTGGAGCGGCGTCCAGGAGGCGCCGGTCCTGAATGGAGTCTTCTACAACGAGGGCAACCTGAACTCACAAGGTAATGCACGTTACTTCGGTTCGTTGCTGATCAACGGGTCGGTCGACAACTCGGGTACTCCGGAAGTCTGGTTCGACGAACGACTGATCAAGGACGAATGGCCTCCCGCGGAGTGGCCGTTCCCCCGCGTGTTCATCACCTCGACGAAGACCGACGACCTGTAGTCGGACAAATCACGATTCCGGTGGACG
>JAMPYE010000224.1 GCA_023700825.1 Thermoanaerobaculia bacterium
CGCGCGCGACGCTGCCGTCGCTAAGCCTCTCTCCAGTCTCAGTTCCATACTCCGCGTCCCGCGCTTCGCCCTTCGCGTTCTAACTCGCTCCCTTGTGAAACTTCACGAGCTCGTCGACCACGCTCGGGTCGGCGAGCGTCGTCACGTCGCCGAGCTCGTCGTAGTTGCCCTCGGCGATCTTGCGGAGGATGCGCCGCATGATCTTCCCGGAGCGCGTCTTCGGCAAACCCGGCGTGATCTGGATCAGGTCGGGGACGGCGATCGGCCCGATCGCCTTGCGCACCTGCTCCTTGAGCGCGCCGACGAGCTGCTCGTGCCCCTCGGCCTCGAACTCCGGATTGATGATGACGTAGGCGTAGATGCCGGTCCCCTTGATGTCGTGCGGATAGCCGACCACGGCGGCCTCGGCGACCGACTCGTGGCTCACGAGCGCGCTCTCGACTTCCGCGGTGCCGAGACGGTGACCCGAGACGTTGAGCACGTCGTCGACGCGTCCCGTGATCCAGTAGTAGCCGTCCTCGTCGCGCGTGCAGCCGTCGCCCGTGAAGTAGTAGCCGGGGAATCTCTTGAAGTAGGTCTCGATGAAGCGCGAGTGGTCTCCCCAAATCGTTCGCGCCTGGCCGGGCCAGGTGCCATCCATGCAGAGGTAGCCCTTCACGCCGTTTCCTTCGACGATCTTTCCGTCGTCGTCGAGAAGCACCGGCTTGATGCCGAAGAACGGCAGCGTCGCGGAGCCGGGCTTGGTCGGCGTGGCTCCCGGAAGCGGCGTGATGAGAATGCCTCCGGTCTCGGTCTGCCACCAGGTGTCGACGACGGGGCAGCGCCCTTCACCGACGACTTCGTGGTACCAGTTCCAGACCTCGGGGTTGATCGGCTCGCCGACCGTGCCGAGGATCCGGAGCGACTTGCGGGAGTGCTTCTTCACGAACGAGTCGCCCGCGCGCGCGATCGCGCGGATCGCCGTCGGCGCGGTGTAGAAGACGTTGATCTTCAGATCGTCGACGACTTGCCAATAGCGGCCGGCGTCGGGATAGACCGGCGTCGACTCGAACATCACCGTCGTTCCGCCGTTCACGAGCGGCCCGTAGACGATGTAGGTGTGCCCCGTGATCCAGCCGACGTCGGCAACGCAGGCGTAAATCGTGTCGGGCTGGATGTCGAACACGTACTTGTGCGTCATCGCGGCGTAGAGGAGATAGCCGGCCGTCGTGTGGAGCACGCCTTTGGGCTTTCCCGTCGAGCCCGATGTGTAGAGGATGAAGAGGGGCGACTCCGCCGACATCCACGCCACCGGGCAGGTCGAACGCTGCTTGCGCGTCTCCTCGTGCATCCAGTGGTCGCGTCCCGCCTGCATCTCGACGTCGGTTTCGGTGCGCTTGACGACGAGGATGGTCGTCACCATCGCGACGCCCTCGACCGCCTTGTCGGTCATCGCCTTGAGCGGAATCGCGCGGCCTCCGCGCAGGCCCTCGTTCGCGGTGACGACGACTTTGCAGCCGGCGTCGAGAATGCGGTCGCGAAGCGAGTCCGAGGAGAAGCCCGCGAAGACGACCGAGTGCACCGCGCCGATGCGGGCGCACGCGAGCATCGTGTAGGCGAGCTCCGGGATCATCGGCAGGTAGATGCAGACACGATCGCCGCGCTGCACGCCGTGCGCGAGCAGCACGTTCGCGACTCGCGCCACGTGGTGCTTGAGCTTTCTGTAGGTGATGTGCTCGTACTCGCCCGGCTCGTCCTTCGCCCAGATGATGGCGGTCTTGTCGGCGAGGCCGTTCTCGAGATGCCGGTCGACCGCGTTGAAGCACGCGTTGAGCCGGCCACCGCCAAACCACGAAAAATCGACTTCCTCGCGATCGATGTCGAGCACGGTCTGCGGCGCGTGGAACCAATCGAGATAGATCCCGGCCTGCTCTTTCCAGAATCCCTGCGGATCCTTGATCGAGCGCTCGTACATCTTCGTGTATTCGTCCATACTCTTGATGTGGGCGCTCGCCGCGACGTGGGGTTTGACTGGGATCATCTGGGTATTCTCCTTTCCCGATCGGGTCGCTTCCGGAATCTCTGTGGCATCTGACCACGGGGCGTATGACGCGCACGCCCTGCTCGAGTGAGCGGGACAAGTATAGCCACGTGAGCCGCGTCGTCATCCGGTGTCGCCAGAATCACACATCAATGTGTGACTGTAGTCACGTCCGCGGCTCTCTCCCCTCTCTAGTCTGAATCGCGTTCGCCTCGAAGCCGTCGTCTTTCCATCACGGCACGAACGAACGGCTACGCGGTGCGTCGACAGGCTGCTGCAAATCGGGAGGAGTGAACCCCGGGATGGAGCCGATCGAGTTTCTCGCGCAGACCCCGCCGTTCGACCTGCTCGACGGCGAGCGTATCCGCCTCGTCGAGCGCTCGCTCGAGATCGCCTACGTCCCGCGCGGAGAGATGATCCTCCGCCGCACCGACCCGCAGAACGACCGCCTCTTCCTCATCCGCAAGGGAGCGGTGCGCCTCGAGCGCGACCGCCGGCTCGTGCAAATGCTCGAGGAAGGTGACCTGTTCGGCTATCCCTCCCTGCTCAGCGGAACGTCTCCCACCGTCGACGTCGTCGCCGAGGAGGACTCACTTCTCTATCGGGTGCCGAAGACGACGTTCGACCGGCTGATGGAGGTCAAACCGTTCGGCGAGTACTTCCTCGCCGAGCTGGCCGGCCGGATTCGCGCGACGATCAACGGCGACCAGGTCGCGCTCACCGGCAGCCTCTCCACGCAGACGGGAAGCCTCGTCACGAGGCCTGCAATCTTCGTCCGGCCCGACACGCCGATCGTCGAGGCGGCGCGCGTCATGACGCGGGAGCGCATCAGCTCGATCCTCGTCGAGAGCGAGCCGCTTGGAATCCTCACCGACCGCGACCTCCGAAGCCGCGTGATCGCCGAGCACGGCGATGCGCAGGCTCCCGTCACCACGGTGATGAGCCAGCCCGTCGCCACCGTCCACGCGCGCGCGTCGCTCTTCGAGGCGCTCGTGATCATGCTCGAGAACAAGATTCACCACCTGCCGGTCCGCGACGACGACGGCCGGATCTCCGGCGTCATCACCGACACCGACCTGCTCCGCCACCAGCTCAAGAGCCCACTCCACATGCTGCAGGTGCTCGACCGGCTCGCCGATCCCGCGGAGTTCAGAAACTACGCCGACGAGATGGGCGCGATGGTCGACGTCCTCTTCCAGGGAAACCTCGACGTGCTCGAGATCGGACGAATCGTCGCAAGCCTCAACGACGCGGCGGCAAAGCGGATCCTCCGGTTCGTCGAGCAGAAGCTCGGCCCCCCTCCCTGCCCATACGCCTGGATCGTGTTCGGCTCCGAGGGGCGGATGGAGCAGGCGCTGCTCACCGACCAGGACAACGCGCTCGTCCACGCCGACGAAGGCGAGGACGCGACGCGCTACTTTTCGCAACTTGCCACCGAGGTGGTCGCGGGACTCGAAAAGCTCGGCATCCCGCGCTGCCCGGGCGGGTTCATGGCAACGCGCTGGTCGATGCCCGTTTCCACCTGGAAGCGCCAGTTCTCGAACTGGATCGAGACGCCCGACTCCACCGCGCTCATCGAGGCCGCGAACTTCTTCGACTTCCGGCGCGTGCACGGCTCGCTCGACCTCGGCGAGCTCGACGAGATCATCCTCGCCGCCGGACGCCACCGCCTCTTCCTCGGCAGGATGGCGAAGAATGCGACCGAGTTCAGCCCGCCGTTAGGCCTGTTCCGCCGGATCCGCGAGCAGGAGAGCGGAGTCGACCTCAAGAAAGGGGGCATCATCCCGATCGTCGCGATCGGCCGGATGTACGCGCTCGAGCTCGGAATCCTGGGTCGGGGAACGGTCGAGCGCCTCGCGGAAGCCTCCGCCTCCGCGGGCGGACTCAGCACGGACGGCGCCGAGGTGCTTCGGGAGTCGTTCCGCTTCCTCCTCCACCTCCGGTTGCGCGAACAGCTCCGCGCGCGCCGCGAGGGCGACAGGATCGACAACTCCGTCAAGCTCGACGCGCTCGCTTCGATCGAACGCAGACATCTGAAGGACGCTTTCGTCGCCATTGCGGAATTCCAGGACTCGATGGCATTGCGCTATGGCACGAACTTCATTTCCTGAAGGAGACGATGGTGTTCTTCTTCAGATCGAAACCCTGGCAGGAGATCGAGTACTGGGCGCTCGACCTCGAGACCAGCGGCCTCGACTCGCGTCGGGACCAGATCCTCTCCGTCGGAATGGTCCCGCTCCGCGGCGGCGTGATCCACTGGGGCGACCACTACTACAGCCTCGTCCGTCCGGAAGCGTGGGACGGGCTGACGGGCGACGCCGTTCGCGTGCACCACATCCTCCCCGAAGAGCTGAGAGACGCGCCGCTGCTGACCGCGGTCCTGCTCGAGATCGACATGCGACTCTCCGGCGGCGCGTCGCTGGTGCTGCATCACGCGGAGTTCGACCTGGGGTTTCTGAGGAAGGCGTACACCAGACTCGGCCGCGCCTGGCCCCGGCCATCGGTAGTCGACACGCAGGTCCTGGTATCGCGCTACGAAGAGCGCCAGCAGCGGCTCTCGCCTTACGCGCTGCCTGTGAGGAAGTCGCTTTCCGAGCTCGTGCAGCTCTTCAATCTCGCGCCCTACACCTCGCATCACGCGCTCGGCGACGCTCTCGCGACGGCCGAGCTCTTCCTCGCGCTCCGCGCGAGGCTGGAACTGACGTCGTTCCGGCAGGTGAGGACAGGCTGATGGTCGCGACGCCCCACGCAGGTATCGCCGGACGGTCCGGCCCGGAACTCGAGAACGAGGTCACGGAGACGGGAGCCTGACGCGCTCCGTCTCCAGACGATCAACGGACAGCAGTCACAGATCTCTGAGGAGGCCAGGAATGCGTTTGGGAATTCAGCTTAGAGTGCCGCTTCTGTTTGCCTGCGCCCTGTTCGCCGCGACCGGCGTCGTGGCGCAGAACGTCACGGTGGGAGACGACGAGTCGCTCAGCATCAAGGGCTTCATCAACGTCTCCCTCTTCGCGCAGGACCAGAAGTTCTCCTTCGGTAACGGCACGAACGCCGAGTTTCCCGCGCCGCCGGAAGCGGAGACCGACCCCTGGATCCTCGACGGCGACGTGCGCAACACGCGACTGACGCTCGCCTGGGGCGGGCCGAAGCTCGAGAACGACTACAAGATCAACGGCGTCGTCGAGATCGACTTCCATGGCGGCTTCAACGGCACGAGTGCCTTCGCCGACGAGCAGGCGACGCCCCGCATGCGCCTTGCCTACGTCGACCTGGTCAAAGGCAAGACGACGTGGCGCTTCGGCCAGGCCTGGTCGCCGGTGTTCGGCAACATCCCCGCGTCGTACTCGCACGTCGCCTTTCCTCTCGGCTACGGCGGCGGCGGCGTCATCGGCTGGCGCTTTCCGGGCGTGTTCGTGTATCGCGATACAACCGGCGCCGACTCGAAGATCAAGACGAAGCTGACGGCCGGCATCATGAGTGGCTCGTGGAACGGCCCGGGCGACGTCACCAGCTCCGGAAGCGCCGGCGAGGCGTCGTTCGGGCCCCAGGTCGAAGTGCGCTACGACTGGGAAGCGAAGAACTGGAGCCTCTACGCCGCCGGCCATTACGACCAGAAGGATCTCAGCGGCGCCGGCGTCGAGACGCCCGACGACTCGCTGGACGGCACGGCGATCGAAGTCGGCGCGAAGTGGCGAAAGGGAGCGTTCTCGGTTCAGGGCAACGCCTACCAGGGGACTGCGGTGGCCCACATCTTCGGAAACATCACCCAGTTCGGCGACGTCAGCGGCTGGGGCGGATGGATGCAGCTCGGCTACGACTTCAACAAGCGCTGGACCGGATACGTCTACTACGGCGTCGACGACCCCGACGACGACGACGTCTTCGAGTCGATCGGATCCGCGGGGCGCACCCACAACGAGATGTACGTGCTCTCGCTCATGTACAACGTCGGCCGCTACGGCTTCAACGCCGAGTGGCTGCACGACACGCTGGAGTCGGGCCGCGCCGCCACGGAGACCGACGGCAACCAGATCGCGGCCAGCGTCATCTACAAGTTCTGAATTCTCACCGGGGGCTCCGGCCCCCGGGACCGCATCGACTCGAAACCGCGAGATTCAACCCGTCACGAGACATGGATGACTGCGTGGAGGACAGGACGACCACAGTGCGGGGATTGCTTCCTGCTTGAGTTGTTTCACGAGCTGTCAGAAGGAGACTAGCGTGGCTACCGATATCGAAAGGCTGTTGAGCTCGGATCGTTTCAAGAAGCTGGTGCGGGTCCGCTGGACGGTCAGCATCACCCTTCTCGTGCTGCTGTTCATCCTTTACTACGGCTACATCCTCATCGTGGCCGAGGGCAAGGAGTTCCTCGTCCAGAAGATCGGCGTTCACACGAACTACGGCATCGTCCTCGGCATCGGCACGATCGTCGGGGCCTGGATCCTGACGATCATCTACGTCGTGTGGGCCAACACGATCTACGACAAGGAAGTCAAAGGCATCAAGGACGAATTTCTCAAATAACCGGTGGAGGGATCATGATTGCCATTTCCAGTCTGGCTCAAAGCGTCGTCGCTCAAACTCCGCCGGCTCTCGCAGAGGCGGCATCTTCGGCCGGCGTGACGACCTCGTTAGGTCAGGTCACGGCGACCTCGATCATCTTCTTCGTGGTCTTCATCTCGCTCACCCTGTACATCACCTACTGGGCGGCGAAAAAGACCAAGACCGCGGCCGAGTTCTACGCGGCCGGGCGCTCCATCACCGGCTTCCAGAACGGCGTCGCCCTGGCCGGCGACTACATGTCCGCCGCATCGTTCCTCGGCATCGCCGGCATGGTCTCGCTCAAAGGCTATGACGGGATGATCTACGCGACCGGCTGGCTCGTCGGCTGGCCCGCGCTCATGTACCTGCTCGCCGAGCCTCTGCGCAACCTCGGCAAGTACACGTTCGCCG
>JAMPYE010000225.1 GCA_023700825.1 Thermoanaerobaculia bacterium
ACGCCTTCGCGCGAGCGGATATCGCCCACACGAGTTCTATGCGATCGACGCCGAGCTGCGCAGCGTCATCGACGCTCTCTCGGAGGGCATGTTCTCCAACGGCGACCGCGAGCTCTTCCGCCCGATCGTCGACAACCTGCTCGGCAGCGACCCGTTCCTCCTGCTCGCCGACTATCGCTCGTACATCGACTGCCAGGACGACGTCGATCGCGCCTTCCGCGACATGGATCGTTGGACGCGCGCGTCCATCCTCAACGCGGCGCGCATGGGCGGCTTCTCGTCCGATCGCTCGATCCGCGACTACTGCCGCGACATCTGGAACGTCGAGCCGGTGAGCATCGGAGACAGCGAAGATCCGGATTGACCACGCGCGGGCCCGCCGGCTGAGATCCTGATGGTAAGCATCCTATTCATTCGGCTGTGGTTTCCAGCTCGCTAATTCGGCATGAGTGCGGGCATCTTCAGGAGCGTGCTTCCACCGTTTGCGAGCGTCCCGCGATCACACTCTTCCATGGAGCCCTCCCGCTTGCAAGCCTCCCAGGTGCCCGGCTCGACAGCGGGGATCGTTACGAGGCCATCCTTGAAGAAATCGGCGCCATGTCCACGCGCCCATTCTCCGACAGAAACGAACTCCACCTTGACGCCGTCGTGACGAAGGTAGAGCGCCGGCCGGTCGTCGGATGGGGGAATTTCGGGAAACGCCACCTGCAGACTGCCCATTTGTCGCTGCACCTGCACGTCGAACGTCGGCCCGAGGCGAGGCACCGCCCTGGCCGCGAAGGCGTAGCCAGGAGGGCTGACGTACACCGTCGAACCGACCGCCTGATCAGCAACCTCGACGCGGTACGTGCCGTCGATGTCCGATCGCGCCGTTACTCTTGATCCCTGCCCGGGGACGAACACGATCGTTGCGCCGACCACCGGTCGCCCCTCGCTGGAAATCCGACCAGTGATTTCGCGCGTTAGTCCGAGTGCTAGACGAATTCCCTCGCGCTCTGCGTTATCGTCTGCGACAAAGTCTTCGGGCGGCGAGCTTCGTTTGATACCACCGCGGGTATGCTCCGCGTAGATGAAAACGCGACCGATTGGAAAGCACCGGAATGAAAAACTGCCGTCCTTCGCGCTCCGCACGGTAAGTCGTTCCGTCTTGGTGCGCAGGATCACTTGCGCGCCTTCCACGAGGTTGCCGGAGTGGTCGACGACCACGCCATCTGCCTTTGTTGCCGGAAGTGCGATTGCCACGTTCGCCTCGCGGTCCTCTCCCGCGGCGATGCTGCGCGTAACACTCGTCGACAGGCTTCCATCTGCGGCCTCGATAGCGATCGGCCATTCGCCGTCCTTCGGCAGCGCGCCCTCGAACGACCCCTCCTCGTCGCTGCGCATCTCCGTCGTGAGCACGCCGAATCGCCCCCCGAACTCGAGTCTGGCGGCGAGCGGTTCGCCCCCGAGCGTGATCTGCCCCTTTATCCGCACGTAGTCGATCGCCACGACGGCGAACGTCGTGTGGCCACTTTCGATCACCTGTACAGCTTGCGCCAGGCGGTTGCCGCGACTGTCGGCCACAGAGACGCGATACTTGCCCGGCTGCAAATTACTCGTGGCGATTCGCCCCGCCGCATCTGCGGTTTCGTCGATTGCGGACTCGAATGTGGCCGCACCGGCCTGTTGCATCAGCCGCAGGCTAACGCGCCACGGCTGACCCACCAGGTCGGCGGGAGGACTGACCGTCAGGTCCAGGCTACCCGGGCGCAGGAGCGTGAGGCGGTCACGCAGCGAGGTCTCCGCACCTTCATGAACCTCGAAGGGGCCGTTCGTGGTGACAGCGTACCCGGGCGCCCATGCGTCAATCACCCAGAACCCCGGAGTTATATCGGTGAAGTGGAAGAATCCCCTGGGCGTCGGCCGCACGATCGCCACCGGTTTCGAGAGCTTCTCTTTCTCTGCGGCTCCGGCACTGCCAAGCACCAGCGGGCGCAGGCGCAGCTCGAGCCGCTCGACCTTTGGGTCGCTCACGAAGCCCGACAGCGATGACCCCGGTTTGATCGCGATCGTGCCGAGCTCGAGCGGCCGCTTCCCGTCGAAGACCGTGCCCCAGCGGTACACCGGCACGAAGCCTCGGGGGCGGATGACTACATCGAACGAGCCTTGCGGTACCGTGCAGCTCCAGCTTCCAACCGGCGTAAATTCGCAGTCGGCCGCGACGTCGTCGGCCACCGTGGTCGGCGCTCCCTCGGCATGCGAGAGTTGGAGAGAAAGCGTGGATGGCGGATCGACGCCTTTGGGGGTAGTGAACGTTCCCTCCACGCGGGCCGCGGGCCACACGCCGAGCCTAACAGCATTCCGCGTTCCTGCGGTGATCTCGACCGTCCGCTCATGGGACCAGTACCCCTCGACCACCGGCTCAACGAGCCACCGCCCTGCGGGCAGCTCGACAGAAGTTGCGCCTCCGGCGTCAATGGGGAAAGTCGAGAGTTCCCTGTCAGCGCCATCCAGGGCGCGAACACTGAGTCGTGACGAAGGTGTGGCGCCGGGCGGCACGCCATCGATCTCCACGATCACAGTCTCCATGGCCCGATCGCCGGGAACGGACTGAGCGAAGATGCTCACACTCACCGCGCAAAACAGCACGCCAAGAAGACGTCCGATCATTCGTCTCTATCCTATCCGAGCTTCTGAACGTACGAAAAAACGCCGATGAGCTGGTGAACGCGGAATCGTCGCAAGGACGACTCACGGACGCCCCCATCTGCCTCGCTCGGCACGCAAAGGTTCCCCATGGCAACCCGCTGCGGCGAGGCGACGCAGTCTCGCCCCGCCGCGCGGTAATTGCTCGCCTCGATGTCAGCGAGGCGTGATCGTGGTCACGTGCTGCGTCTCATTGTTCGTGACGGAGATGAACCCCCAGAACGGCAGGGCACTGTCCGATCGAATCTCCACGTACACGCGCTCCTTGCCAATCAGCTCAGGAATCGTCGAAGTAAAGTCTGGTAGCTCGACATACCCGGGTAAGACGTCGAAGGTGGCTGGCGTGATGGTCAGCGTCCGTGTTGCCAGGGCCGGCTGCGGCGACAGCTCCAACCACGGAATCTCGAAGAACGAAACCGTCACGGGAATCGGTTCCGGCGCCATACTATAGAGGCGCAGCATCTGCCGGAAGCGATCTTCCAGTGGGACGTCCAGAAACCCGAGTTTCCCGACACGCAGGTCCGTCGAGCGAACCACGGGTAGTTCGGTTCCCCAGGTCAGTTCCTGGCGCGACAGATCGCGGATGCGCAAGGAGATCTGCAGGTCACCTGCATAGCGCGGATCGGCAAGGAGAAACACGCCAGGCGGCTGGTCGGATCGCGGGTAAATAATCCCCAGTTCCCGCTTCGCCACGCCGGGAGGCATCAGGTATGGCACGCATCCGCCGACCTGGCAATCGGTCACGATCTCCACCGGATTCTGCCCGTCGTTTCTGACCCATAATTCGGTCTTCCATAGGGAACCGTACGCACCCGGGATGGGCTGGCGTAGCGCTATCGGGAGCAAAATCTTTTCAACCTCGACCTCTTGCGCGTTCATCGAAGCGCAACAAACGACCAGGATCAACAGAAGCAATAATCGGTTTCCACTCATTCGACCCTCCCTCTTACGGCGTATACCTCGACTGCATCAAGGTGTTCGTGGAGCCATTCATAGGTATCTCCGGCGTGGCCACGATGACGCCGCTCTTAGCGATGCTCAGGAGATACGCGAGCGCACCGGCTGGGTTGTAGGTGCTCTTGCCTTTACCCTGCAAGTAGCGTGCGACCTCGCCCGCAACGTGAGGCGCAGCAAATGATGTGCCGCTTCGGTTGGTGAGGCGCTCCGCTGTCGTGCTGGTGATGTGAGCAGAACGAATCTCGTGGGCGGGAGCAAAAATGTCGATCGCAAGTCCCCAGTTGGATCCCGGATCGAGATTGGTCGGCGGAATGCCACGCCACGTCGGGTTCGCCGTGTTCAGCCACCGAGTGTCGACGGTTTGGCCGCTGACGTCATTCATCATCGTTCCGCCGACGGTAATGGCCGCTGGATTCCCCGCCGGCGAGGTGCACCTTGCGTCGACGTTCTGGTTGTTCGCGGAAACCACGACCGGGAGTCCCCAACTGACAACGCTATTGACCGCCTGTTCCAGCGCCGTCAACTCTGCGTCCGTGACCGTCGCTGACCAGTTGGGACACGTCAGCCCTTCCGGCCTGAGCCTTTGGTAGTTGCTGATGTTCACGACTCCCGCGTATGCATGCGTGTCGTAGTGATCCAGGATCCAGTTCAAACCATCGATCGCGGCGGAAGCGACGCCCACACCTCCGCAATTAAGGGTTCGAACCGGAATGATTCGGACTTGCTTCGCCACCCCCATGCGTCGCCCACCGAGGACGCTGGCGACTGCCGTGCCGTAACCTCCAATCAACAATGTCTCGTCGGGCTCGGCGCTGCATGGTGCGTTCGCCGCGTATCCGTCCGCGACGAAGCTGACACCGGCCTCGACTCTGCTCGAACCGGTACCCACGTCGCCCAAGCCTAACCGAAACTCATCGTGGGTCGCCATGACTCCCGTGTCCATGACGTAGGCACGTACGGTAACTCCGGGGTTACCGTAGGAGAACGTCCCGGAAAAAAGTTCGTCGCCCACCTGGTCGAGCCGGTCGAGGTTCCATCGGGTTTCGTCGGTCAACTGCTCCGTCGACAGGTACATGTAGCTGTCTTCTTCGATGAACACCACATGCGGATTCCGGGTCATCGCTTCGGCCTGCGCCTCGTTCATCTCGGCGCTGAATCCGACAAGAGCGCGATTCCACGAGCTTCGGACCCGCGCACCGTGCTCCTGTGCGATCGCTTGAGAAACTTCGGAAACGAGCTTTCGCGATTCTTCGTCGAGAACCACGATGTACTGCCCGAAAACGGGATCGGGACTTCGGCGCAGCTTCGCTGGCTTCTCCGCTGAGGCGATGCAAGCCCAAAGGGAGCAGATCAAGAGTACAGCAACAAGACGGCGGTTCATCATTCTGGTGCGGGGCCTTTCTGCAGGAATCATCCTGCGGGCGGGGACGTACGTCACCGCCTGGTTGAGACACGACTCGAGTCGTGTCCGGTTGAGGCGTCTACTCGCGCTTTGTGCGCGAGCGCGATGGGAGTTGGGCGGAACTTCCCTCCGGAAGCGCTCGGAGAGATTCCCGTCGATGTCCTTCGGGAGAGTCCTGTCCATACAATAGGAGTGTCTCCAGAGGGCAAATCCCTACCCCCCCTTCCTGAAAATTCTTTTTTGGGGCATCACCGCACGCTTCAGACCGCGCGCGGGAGCCCCAGAGGAACGTCGATGCGGAGAGAGCGGGATACTGACTCGCGGACGCCCCCTCTGCCTCCCCCGGCACGCGCGGTTCCCCATCGCTGGCCGACGGTGTCACTCCCTCCCGAAGCGCTGAGAACCGGACGTCTCGCCGGACGGTCGTGACTTCGCCACGTTCGGGACCGCAGAGCGGCGCGGAGCGACGCCAATGCGCGCGTTCCGACTCAGGTCACCGCATCGACCGCCGTGGCTACGACCACTTGCGCCACTCGTCCTCGTAGTAGCGAACGAGGATCTGGTTGTCGAGGCGGTTGATCTCGACCTCGAGGGGGGCCATGTCGGCGGGCATGTCGAAGAGGGTGGCGAGCGTCGACGGGGTCAGGTAGCGCAGTCCCGCTGGCACGTCCGCCGGCGGTGGCTGTTCCCCGAGCGTCGCGAGCGCGAAACCCCAGACTCCGAACGCGGGGACCGTCGTCTGATACGGGCGCACCCGGAAACCGGCGGTCTCCATCGTCCTGACCACGCACCAGAACGAGCGACGAGCGAAGAGAGGTGAGGTGCTCTGAACGGAAACCGCGGCGTGCGGGGCGAGGTGCTGTTTCAGCAGCCGGTAGAAACGTGTCGTGTAGAGCTTGCCGAGCGCGAAGTTGCTCGGATCGGGGAAGTCGACGATCGCGGCGTCGTAGGAAGCGTCGGCCGTTTCCTCGAGCCAGAGCATCGCGTCGGCGTTGACGATCGTGACGCGCGGGTCGTCGAGCGCGTGACGGTTGAGCTCGCCGAGCGGCGGGAAGGACTTGTGGAGCTTCGTCATCGCCGGGTCGAGGTCGACGAGCGTGATGTGCTCGACGCTCGGGTAGCGGAGCACCTCGCGTGCCGCCAGCCCGTCGCCGCCGCCGAGGATCAGCACGCGCTTCGGCGCCGCGACCGACGAGAGCGCGGGATGTACGAGCGCCTCGTGGTATCGGTACTCGTCCGCGGAGCTGAACTGCAGGTTGCCGTTTAGGAAGAGCTGAAAGCCGGCGCGGTCCTTCGTGATGAGGATGCGCTGGTAGGGCGAGGACGACGAGTAGACGATCGGATCGGCGAACAGGTGCTCCTCGGAGAGGCGGGTCAGCCGGTCCGCGTTGAGCAGGCCCGCGGCGAGCAGCGCGATCACGATCGCGGACCGGATCCGGAGGCCGGTGACGCCGCGCGTGATCAGCCCGCGCATCAGAAACGTACCGTAGAGGCCGACGAGCGCGTTGACGAGGCCGAACAGGAGCGAGGTGCGCACGAGCCCGAGGCGCGGCACGAGCAGCAGGGGGAAAAGGATCGCGGCGAAGAGCGAGCCGACGTAGTCGAAGCTCAGCACCTTCGAGACGAGCTCGCTGAAGTCGACGTTGTCCTTGAGGATCCGCATCAGGAGCGGGAGCTCGAGGCCGACGAGCGTGCCGATGAGGATCACGATTCCGTAGAGGAGGAAGTGGAAGTAGGCGCCCCGGGAGAAGCCGAGGAAGAGGATCGGCGCGGAGAAGCCGCCCGCGACCGCGACGGCGAGCTCGACGTCGACGAAGCGCGCGGCCAGCTCGCGCGTGACGAACTTCGAGAGCCACGCGCCGATGCCGAGAGCCGAGAGGTAGAGGCCGATGATCAGCGAGAACTGCGTGATCGAGTCGCCGA
>JAMPYE010000226.1 GCA_023700825.1 Thermoanaerobaculia bacterium
AACTCGGATTCGATGAGCTCCTCGGGGATCGCCGCGCAATTGACCTGCACGAACGCCTTCCCCGCGCGGGGCGAGAGCCTGTGGATCTCACGGGCGACGAGCTCTTTGCCCGTGCCCGACTCGCCGGAGATCAGCACCGTGGCGCGCGTCGGAGCGGCGCGCTCGATCTGCATCTTCAACTCGCGGATCACCTGGGAGTCGCCGACGATCCCGTAACGCTGCGCTTCCTTCTCACGCAGTTCGGTGTTCTCGCGTTCGAGTGCGGCCTGGCGGACGGCGTTGCGGACCGAGAGGAGCAGCCGGTCGCGGTTGAGCGGCTTCTCCAGGAAGTCGAACGCACCCTTCCTCGTGCACTCCACCGCGGTCTGGATGTCGCCGTGCCCCGAGACCATCACGACCGGCACTCCGGCGCCCTGCGCGCGGAGATTGTCGAGCACCTCGATCCCGTCGAGGACCGGCATCTTGATGTCGAGGACGACGACGTCGTAGGCGCCGCGTCCGACCTTCTCGAGCGCGTCCTGGCCGGAGCGCGCCTCTTCGACCTCGAACCCCTCGTATTCGAGGGTCATGCGGATCGCCTCGCGTACCGCTGCCTCGTCATCCACCACAAGAACGCGTTGCGCCATTTCCCTCGCCTCGAGCGTCATTATTACGCATTTTCCTTGCCGCTTCGCCGCGGCGGACCGCCGGCAGCCCCGCTGCACGGCCGCCGCAAAGCGTGCGGGCGCGCACCATCCAACGCCACCTGCCCGAGGGGAATGCCTCTGCTACAATCCGCCGCGGCCGGACGCCGCTGCGCCTGCCGCCACGACGACCGCGGCTCGAGCCGCGCACCCAGGAGGATCGCCTTGAACGTCACAGTCTCCCGCGAGCTCACGCTCTCCAGCATCGACCACCTTTACGTCCTCGTCACCGAAGAGATGAACCTCGACCTTCCGGCGCGGCTCCGCCAGCGCATCGAGCGCGCGGTTGCCGACAGCGGCTTCGAGGGACGCTCCGACGAATCGATCACGATCCTCGCCAGCACGCCGCGCAAGATCACCCTGATCGGTCTCGGCAAAGCGGAGAAGGTCTCGCATCGCGGTCTCCGCGCCTCGATCTACGCGCTGGGCAAGCTCGCCCGCCGCAATCGCGACAAGAAGATCGGCGTGGCCGTCTGCGCCTCGTTCCCGAGCGCTGTGGCCGAGGCCTCGACGCGCCTCGCAGCCGATCTTCTCGCCCATTCCGACTACAAGTACGACGCATTCATCACGTCGAAGGAGAAGAAGAGCCGCGTCGACAGCGCCTGCACTCTCGTGGCGCCGTCGAGCCTGGACCGCCGTGCGGTCGCGCGCGTTGCGGCCCAGAGCTCGATACTGGCCGCGGCGGTCCGCACGGTGAAGGATCTCGGCAACGGTCCGGGCAACACCGTCACACCGGCACAGCTCGCGCGACGCGCGCAGGAAGTTGCGCGCGAATCGGGAATCCGGTGCACCGTCTTCGACAAGAAGCAGATTCAGAAGATGAAGATGGGAGGCCTGCTCGCCGTCAATCGCGGGTCGGCCCAGGAGCCCCGATTCATCGTCCTCGAATACGTGCCGGCAGGAAGGCGCCCGAAGAAGACGGTCTGCCTCGTGGGCAAAGGCATCACGTTCGACTCCGGCGGCATCTCGCTCAAGCCCGGGGACCGGATGGAGGAGATGAAGTTCGACATGTGCGGCGCCGCGGCCGTGATTGGCACGCTTCAGGCCGCCGCGAAGCTCAAGCTCCCACACCGCATCATCGGCCTGATTCCCGCGACCGAAAACCTGCCGAGCGGCACCGCCTACAAGCCGGGCGACATCGTCACGACGATGTCGGGCAAAACCATCGAGGTCATCAACACCGACGCCGAGGGGCGCGTGGTTCTCTCCGACGCGCTCACGTACTCCGCTCGATTCAAGCCCGACCACTTGATCGATTACGCGACGCTCACCGGCGCCTGCGTCGTCGCGCTCGGCGCGGAAGCTACGGGGCTTTTCTCGACCGACGACGAGCTCGCCGCGAGGCTGGTCGCGGCGGGAGAGGAAGTTGGCGAGCGGCTGTGGCGGATGCCGGTGTGGGACGAATACAGGGACTACATCAAGAGCGAGTGGGCCGACATGAAGAACTCGGGAGGAAGGGTCGCAGGAGCGATCAGCGCCTCGATGTTCCTCAAGGAGTTCGTCACGTGCCCGTCGTGGGCGCATCTCGACATCGCCGGCACGGCGTGGGCCGACACTGAGAACGCGCGGGAAGCGAAGGGCGCGACGGGCGTCGGAGTTCGCGCAACCGTGCGCTTCCTGGAGGAGCTCGCCTGATTCGCGCGCCGCGTGCAGCCGCCCTCCTCGGCGCGACTCGTCTCGCCGCGCGGAGAATCGGCGTCTCGCGCCTGCTGGCTTCGGCCGGCTCCGTCCTTTTCGCGATGCTGGCTGGTTGCGGTGACGAGCCGCGCCCGCCGGCGCCGCGGACCGCGCAGGCCGTCGCACCGGCGGCCTCCGTGCCAGAGTCCCCTCTGACTCCGGTCCTCGCGGCGTCGCTCGGCCGATGGCAGCGACAGGGCACTCCGCGAACGTGGAGCGCAGAGTCCCTCGACCTCTACCTCGGCACGGATGCCGGGCGCTGGCGTCTCTACGCTCTCGTCGACACGGTCGTCGGCTCGTACGACCACCCCGGCGGCGCGACTGCTCTCGTCGAGCTCCACCGCTTCCGGACACCGTCCGATGCCTTCGGCGCCTACTCCACGAGACGCGGCTTCGACGCGCGCCTCGTGCCGCTCGGCGACGAGGCGTTCGTGACCACCCACGCGCTCCTGGCGTGGAAGGGAAGTGTCGTGCTGCGCATCGTCGGCGACGCACGCGACAGGGGATCACTCGAGGAGCTCGCGCGCGACGCGACCGCGCCGCTGCCTGGAGGTGGCGAGAAACCCGCCGGGTTGAATTTCCTCGCGGGCCAGGCCGTCGTGCCCGGAACCGAGATCTGGACGCGCGAGGACGCGTTCGGCTACTCGATGTTCCGCGGGTCCGGCCTCGCGCGAATTCGAGCTGGAGACGCGACGGTCGAGGTGTTGCGGCACCCGAGCGGCAACGATCGCGACGCGCTCGCCGTGTTCGAGGAGTTCCGAAGCTCAGTGACGCTGAGCGCCCGCACGCTGGATCCGGTCCTGCGAATCGGCAACGAGGCGTTCTTCGCCCAGGACTCGCATCTGGCGAACACACTCGCCTTCCGCGCGGGAAGCGACGTCGTCGTCCTTCGTGGGCAGGCCCCGCCGGAGACGCTCATCCAGATCGCGGCCGAGCTCGCGACGAGGCTCCGCGCGCTGGCTCCACCTCCGGCCACACCGGCGCCGGCACCCGTCACCGCGACTACGCCCTGACGTACTCGCCGCTCTTGCCGCCGCTCTTGCGAAGGAGCCGGATCCGTTCGATCACGATCCCCTTCTCCGCGCTCTTGCACATGTCGTAGATCGTCAGCGACGCAACGGCGCAGGCGGTCATCGCCTCGATCTCGACCCCGGTGCGGCCCGAACAGCGCGCGGTAGCCGTGACGGTGACCTCGCCGGCCTTCTCCGATACGTCGAATCGGACATCGACGTAGTCGAGTGGAATCGGGTGGGTGAGCGGGATGAGTGACGACGTCTGTTTCGCCGCGAGAATGCCCGCCACCTTCGCGGTCGCGAGCACGTCGCCCTTCGGCAGTGCCTTCTTCGCGAGCAGCTTCGCGGTCGCTACCGACATGCGCACGACCCCTTCGGCCACTGCTTCGCGCTGGCTGACAGGCTTGCTCCCCACGTCGACCATCGAGATCGAGCCGTCGGCAGCGACATGGCTGAGCTCAGCCGGCTTGCGTTTCGGCATGGCGCCTCCGAGCCTCCTCGAGATCTTCGGGCGTGTTCACGTTCATCAGGACGGCGCGCCCGAAGCGTCCGACGAGCTCGTCCTCGGGGATCACGAGCGCCTTGTGCGCATCGACCAGCCCCTTGAGAGCGAGGCGTCCGCTCGCGATCTTCGCTTTGACCGAAGCGGCGGTCGTGGCACGATACCCCGCGCAAAGCATATGAAGCTTCGACGCGATCTCCGGAACCGCGATCTCCGCGCCGGACGACTCGAACCGTTCGCGGAGATAGCAGAGCACGTCCGCCGTCACGAGCGGATAGTCGATGCCGAGCACCCAGCAGGCCTCGCCCGCTGCGTGGTCGAGCGCGCAGTCGAGCCCGATGATCGGTGCCGCGACCTCGACATTCGCCTCGTGGATCACGGGCACGGAAAAAGTTCCGCGGCCCTGCTTCGTGACGACGATAACCTCATCGAACGCCGAGCCGGCCGCGGAGATCACGCGGTCGGCAAACGACTTCCCGCCGATCTCGAGCGACCACTTGTCCGCTCCCATCCGCGACGAAAGCCCGCCAGCGAGCACGTAGCACTTCATGGCCGGATGGTAACAGAATGACCGCGCGAATCGCCGTCGTGATCCCCACGCTCAACGAGGAGTCGTCGCTCGAGCGCGCGATCGCATCGGCGCGGGAAACGGATCCGGACGAGATCGTCGTCAGCGACGGGGGAAGCGGGGATCGCACGCTCGAGATCGCGGGGCGCTGCGGCGCTCGCGTGATCGCATCCGAGAGAATGCGCGCCCGGCAAATGAACGGGGCAGCTCGCTCGACGAGCGCGGAGGCGCTGCTCTTCCTGCACGCGGACACGGTGCTCCCTCCCGAGGCCGGAGCGCGAATCAGAGAGGCGATCGATGACGGATTCGCCTTCGGCGGCTTCCGGATCCGATTCACCGAAGACGATCTGCGTCTCCGAATTGCTGCCGCGATGATCAACTTCCGAACTTCGATGACGCGCTGCCCGTGGGGCGATCAGGCTCAGTTCGTGACACGCGAACGATTCGACCTCGCCGGCGGCTACCCTGAGATGCCGATCATGGAGGACTACGAATTCGCGCGCCGGATGAAGGCGCTCGGAGGGGTGACGGTCCTGCGTGAGAGGGTCTCCACCTCAGGCCGGAGGTTTCTCCAGCGTGGCGTCCTCGCCACCGCCGCGATGAACTGGAGGATCATCCTCTCCTACCATCTCGGAGCATCGCCGGAGGACCTTCGCCGCCTTTACGGCTCACGCTGAGACGAGCCGTTGCGCTTGTCGGCGGGCTCGGGCCTTGCCTTCTTCGCGTGTCGAGTCCGGCCCAGGGTGACGTTGACGGGGTTCGAGCGCTCGAGGAACGGCACCACGGG
Organism: Thermoanaerobaculia bacterium; assembly: GCA_023700825.1. Classification (GTDB taxonomy): domain Bacteria; phylum Acidobacteriota; class Thermoanaerobaculia; order Gp7-AA8; family Gp7-AA8; genus JACPDH01. Next base: position 5,231 of record JAMPYE010000226.1, read on the forward strand.
CCTGGAGCGAACTCCCAACTCGGATCGGAGCGCACGGAGTTGTTTGTCGTCCGAGAACGAGCGCAGCCCTTCTTCGAGCGTCTCGATCGCCTTCTTCCGCATGGAAGCCGCAAGATACACCCGCGCCAGATTCGCGTAGTGTGCCGGATTGAAGAAGTTCATCGTGAGAGTCTTCTTGCAGACGTCGATCGCCTCTTTGTACTTCTTCTGAACGAGCGCCAGGCACAGGCCGTAGTAGGAGAGCCCTTCGACGGACTTCGAGTTGTGGGCTTTGAACTCTCCGCCCGCGTAGGCGTCCGTGAGCAGGTTCATGGCCTGGAGGTAATCTCCCTGCTTAGCCGCCCGGATGCCCTTGGTGATGTCGCGTTCAGAATTACTCACAGCATCTTCCCCGTCTGTCGCATTCGCGCGATGAATGTGGCAAGCCGTCGACTGTCGTCGTCTCCGACTCCGACGAATCTCATCCCGTACCTGGCTGCACCACCCAGGAACTCGGCGCGGACGACCTGCGCTTCAACGCGCATCGGTACGGGGTCGTTCTGCAGATAGAACTGGATGTTAACACGCGCCTCCGGCGCGAGAATCTGGTTCGTCTGCACGAGGATGCCGCTCGACGACACGTTCATGCTGTGACCGAGGAAGAACTGCCCCGCCCGCTCCATCGACAGCTCCAGCTTCACGAGCGTTCGCAGCTCCTTGCGGACCGGAACCGCGGCGAGCTTGCCGACCCTTTCGTCGAGGTCCTCTTCGTCGAAGGGTCTGTGGATGACATCGTTGCACCCTGCAGCCAGGCTCAGCGCTGCGACTTCCTCGTCCCCCTCGTCCGCGATCAAAAGGAGCGAGACCGCGCGTGTCACTTCGCCGTCCCGGACGATCCGGCAGAAGTGGGGAACGTCCATGTCGCCGATGTGCTGTTGGAGAACCACGAGGCGAGGGCGCCCGGACGGCAGGAGCGCGATGGCGGCGGATCCGCTCCTGACCACGACAACGGCGTCGCCACGCCGCGCGAGCAGGCCATCGACGCCGAGGGCTGCCCGATCGGGGGTCACAAGCACGATCGTGCCCGGATCCATGCGGGTAACTATACCGAGATCTCCCGCACGCGGCCAATGGCGGCCACGAGGTCGTCGACCAGCAGGTCAACGTGCGCTTCGGTGTTGCATCGCCCGAGACCGAAACGGAGCGATGACATTGCGATCGCGTCATCGAGGCCGATCGCCTTGAGCGCGCGCGACGCCTCTTTCCTCCCTGATGCGCACGCCGCTCCCGTCGACAGCGAGAATCGGCGCATTGCGTGAATCAACGCTTCCACGTCGACTCCCGGAAAGCTGACGTGCAGATTTCCGGGAAGTCGCTCCTCGTCCGGCCCGTTGACCACGGCGTCCGGAATCACGGCGAGAATCTTCGATCGGAGCCGCGTCCTCAGAGTGACGAGCCTCGCGGCCTCGTCTTCCATCTCGCGCAAGGCGATCGCGAGCGCCTCGGCGAGGCCGACCGCTCCTGCCACGTTCACGGTGCCCGATCTCAGCTTCTTCTCCTGCCCCCCTCCCGCTACCGGAGAGAGCAGGCTGGTTCCGGAACGCACGAACATCGCGCCGATGCCCTTCGGGCCGTAAAACTTGTGTGCCGAGAGCGAGGCGATGTCGACGCCTAGCGAGGAGAGGTCGAACGGGATCTTTCCAACCGCCTGCGTTGCGTCGGTGTGAAACGGGACGCCCCGCTCGCGAC
>JAMPYE010000227.1 GCA_023700825.1 Thermoanaerobaculia bacterium
TCGAGGGCGACGACGACCTGTTCATCCAGCAATTCGAGTTTCCCGATCGCGTCGCGCACGTGATGTGGCGGCTGATGGACGAGAAGCACCCGGCGTACGACCCCGCGATCGCAGCCGAGTGGGGCGACGCCGTGCTTCGCTCGTACCAGCTGATGGACGCGATCGTGGGCGATGCGATGAAGGCCGCGGAGAAGAACAACGCGGCGCTCATCGTGATGTCCGACCACGGGTTCGCCACCTGGCGTCGCTCGATCAACTACAACACCTGGCTCGCGCAGAACGGATATCTCGCGGTCAAGAGCGGCGTCGAGGCGAAGGAGCGGAACCTCGAGGTCCTGTTCGACCACGGCGAGTTCTGGGAAAACGTCGACTGGTCGAAAACGAAGGCGTACGCACTCGGGCTCGGCAACATCTACATCAACCTCAAGGGACGCGAGTCGCAGGGTGTCGTGGACCCGTCCGAGGCGGACGCGATCAAACGCGAAATCAAGGCGGGACTCGAGGCTCTCGTCGATCCGGAGACCGGAGAAAAGCCGGTCTCACGCGTCGTGACGCGCGAGGAGATCTACCGCGAGTTCGACCCCAACATGATCCCCGACCTGTTCGCCGCGAACAACCCGGGCTACCGCGTTTCGTGGCAGACCTCGCTCGGCGGAATCCAGAAGAACCTGTTCGAGACGAACGCGAGGACGTGGAGTGGCGATCACTGCTCGGTCGACCCGCGGCACGTTCGGGGCATCTTCTTCTACAACCGCAAGCTCGCGACGAGCCGGGAGCCTTACATCGCAGACATCTATCCAACCGTGCTCGACCATCTGGGCGTGAAGGCGCCTTACAGGCTCGACGGAGAGGTGTTGAAGTAGGCGATCGGCGAGAAGGGCGAGAGGCGATGAGTAGACCACGGGCCGAAACGCCAATCGCCCCGGCGGTCGATCCCGTCCCTGTTAGGGCATCGCAAAACGATCCGGCACGGGCATGGCGACATGGTCCGTAGCGACGGTCCCCGCCGGGCGAAGACCGTCGGGCTCACGCCGTCTTTTCGTTCGTTGCCTTCACGATGACGATGGTGCGGTCGTCCTGCCCGATTCCGTGGGCCCAATCGCTCGACGCGTTCAGCACGATGCGCGCGATTTCCTGGGACGTGCGCTCCCGGTGCTTCCTGACGAGCCGGACGAGGCGATCGATACCAAACTCGCGATCGTGCTTGTCGTGCGCCTCGATGATGCCGTCGGTGTAGAGGCAGAGCAGGTCCCCCGGCTCGAGGTACACGTAGCCTCGCTGGTAGGTGGCGTCGGGAGTCGGGCCGAGAATCATGCCGCCGTGGCGCAACATCTCGACGCGATTCTGCTTGAGCAGCAGGAAGGGCGGGTTGTGTCCGGCGTTGCTGTAGATGAACGTTCCGTTGAGCTCGAGCTCGCCGTAGAAGAGCGAAACGAACTTCGTCGTCAAGCGGGAGCGGTGGATGATCTGGTTGAGCTTCTGCAGGGTCCGCACGATCTTGAAGTCGCGGTCGACGCCCATCCGGAGTCCCATGTGAATGTCGCGAACCACGAGCGCCGCGGACAGCCCGTGTCCCGAGCCGTCGGCGATCGCAAGTCCGAGGATGGTGTTCGAGATGGGGATGAAATCGTAGAAGTCGCCGCTCACGGTCTCGGCAGGAATCGTTTTGCCGGAGATGTCATAGCCCGCGAAGACGGGCGCACGCTGGGGCAGGATCGAGTGCTGAATCCTCTGCGCCTCGGCGAGAATCGACTCGTACCTCTTCTCGCGCAACTTCTGGGTGATTGCGTTGCGGACGAGGCTCAGCGAAAACAGCACGTCGTCGCGGCGCGATTCGGGCGCGACGTTGAAGCTGACGATGTACTCGTCGTCATCTCCGACGGCGATGGCCGCGAAGCGGCGTGCGCCAAGCCTGCGCTCGAGGTCGGGATCGACGGCTGGGTCGTTCGGCTCCATTACGATGACGCCGTTTTCGATCGCTGCCGCGATCGGTGCGTAATCGGCCGGCACCTGGATGCCCAGCTCGTTCTGCGACGAGGTGCCGACGCGTTGGATCAGCTCGTACTGGTCGTCTCGAAGGACGTAGAGCCTTCCACCGCTGAGCCCGAGCTGCTCGCGGAAGTTCTTGATGATCGTGCGCGCGACGTTCGAGATCGTGGAGGCAGCTTCCTCCGACGACTCGATCTCGCGCATCGTGATTTCGATCTGCCGAAGCAGCCCTTTGTAGTCCATCGGGTCCTTTTCTCTCTCAGCTGCCGTCGCGATCGAGAATCTCGCGCAACAGCCGGTTGGCGATCTCGGGATTGGCTCGCCCCCGACTCGCCTTCATCACCTGTCCAACGAAATGACCGAAGAGCCCGGTCTTGCCCGCTCGATACAGCGCGACTTGCGCGTCATTCGAGGCTACCACGCGCTCGACGATCTCACGAATCGCCTCCGGATCGCTGAGCTGCGAGAGCCCGCGACGCTCCACGATGGCGTGCGGCGCTTCTCCCGAGTCCGCCATCTCTTCGAAGGCGTCTTTCGCGGCCTTTCCGCTGATCTCGCCCGAGTCGATCATCCGGATCAGCTCTCCGAGCATCCCGGGCGTGACGAGAAACGAAGAGAGCGGAGTCTTCTTCTGGTTGCAGAGACCGACGACCTCGTTGCGTACCCAGTTCGCCGCCGCGCGGGGAGACGCCGCTGCCGCAAGCGTTCGCTCGAAGTATTCGGCCAGTTCGCGGGTCGCGACGAGCGTTTCCGAATCCTCGAGCGAGAGCCCGTAGTCGCGCCTGTACCGTTCCGCGCGTGGGGCGGGCATCTCCGGGAGTCGCGCCTTCACGCGATCCAGCGCCGCCGCGGACACGACGAGCGGTGGGAGATCGGGCTCGGGCAAATAGCGATAGTCGTGCGCTTCTTCCTTCGAGCGCATCGCGCGAGTCTCCCCCGTGGCGGGGTCGAAGAGGCGAGTCTCCTGCACGACCGTTCCTCCCGTCTCCAGCAGCGCGATCTGGCGCTCGATCTCGAAGTCGACAGCCTTCGCGAGGAACCGGAAGGAGTTGAGGTTCTTGACCTCGCTGCGCGTGCCGAGCGGTTCGCCATCGCGCCTGACGGACACGTTCGCGTCGCAGCGCAGCGAGCCTTCCTCCATGTTGCCGTCGCACGCGTCGCAATACATCACGACCTGGCGCAGGCGCGTCAGGTATGCAAGCGCCTCCTCCGACGAGCGGAGGTCCGGATCGGAGACGATCTCGATGAGCGGCGTCCCCGCGCGGTTCAGATCGACGAGCGAGGTGTCCTGCGAGGCGCCGCCCGTCGCATCGTGGATGAGCTTTCCCGCGTCCTCTTCGATGTGGATGCGGTGGATTCGAACGCGCCGTGCGCCCTCGCGTGTCGTGATGTCGAGATAACCTCCGGTCGCGAGCGGCCGGTCGAACTGCGAGATCTGGTAGCCCTTCGGCAAGTCCGGGTAGAAGTAATTCTTTCGTGCAAAGACCGACTCCTGGTGGACCGCGCAGCCCGTCGCGAGGGCGACGCCGGCAGCGAGCTCCACGGCGGCCTCGTTCAGAACGGGGAGCGCGCCGGGGTAGCCGAGGCAGACGGGACAGACTCGCGTATTCGCAGGGGCACCGAAGGCCGTCTCGCACGCGCAGAAGAGCTTCGTCCGCGTGAGCAGACGTGCGTGCACTTCGAGCCCGATGATCGCTTCCCAGCCAGGCATGGCGCGGGGATTATAGCAACCGCGCCGTGAAGCGCCCGTTCACATTGCCGGTGGCGCATGCGATGATTCGGAGATCGAAGGGGGCCTCGCCGCACCATGTCGAAGCTCGCGCTGTTCGAGTGGCTGGTCATTCTCGCCGCCGGTCTCGTGTCGGCGCTGGGCGTGCCTCCCTCCGCGTTGCTCGGCTGGCCCGTGGCCGTCATGCTCGCCGCGCTCGTCGTCGCGACCGTGATCTTCCAGCGGGGCGAGGGGCGCGCAGGCCGCTTCGAGGCTGCCGTGGCGCTTCCCGCGATCGTGCTCTTCAGCTCCAGTGACCCCTGGCTCGCGTGCTCCGTGGTATTTGCGGGGCTCGTGATCGGCGGGTTCTTGTCGCGGCATCGCGAGGGGGCGGGTGCCCGTGTGGTTCTGAGCCGCGCTGCGCAGGCAACGCTCGCCTACGGTTTCGGGGCATATCTGTTCCGTGAGTTCGCAGCGGGCCGGACGAGAGCTGCGTCGGTCATGATCGGATCGATCATTCTCGCGATCGGATTCCTGACCGTCGTACTTGCTCTCGCCTCGATCCGGCGAGCGCTCCAGGGCGTCGACTATCGAACCGGCCTCGCGCGCGACCTGCTGCGCGACCTTCGCTCGATCGTTCTGCTCTCGCCGATCGTTGCGGCGGAGATTCTCGTGTGGCCGCACTACGGGGCCCCGGGGCTCGTCGTCGCCTTCCTTCCCGTCGCGTTCGTTGCCTTCGCGCTCCGGGGCAGGGCGGAAGCCGAGGACCAGGCGACGCAGCTCTCGCGACGCACGCGCGAGCTCTCGACGCTGTCGAAGGGATCGCTCGAGCTCTTCTCCGCCGAGGGCCACGAAGCGACCGCTGCGCGCCTGAGCCGGCTACTCGACAGCATCGTCGCGACGCGCGCCAGCGCGGTCGTGCTCTGGGCTCCGGAGCTCGAGGCGGGCGGCACCGTTTACCGTTTCGGCAACTGCCAGCCGTCGGACCAGGCGATTCTCAAGTGGCTCGAATCGGTCGGGTACGACCATTCCGCGCCGCGCAAGCCGGCGCTCACTGCACCCGGGGACGTCACGTTCCACCTCTCGAATTCTCCCGCGTGGCAGCTTCTTGGCGGGCTGCAGACGCCCGAAGTCATCTATGGCGTCGTGATCGTGGAGTCCGACTCGGCCGACCTGCGCTCGCCCGACACGATCGATCTGCTCAATCTCGTCCTGACGCAGTGCGGCCTGTCTTTGCAGGATCAGTTCCTCAAGAGCGAGATGCTGGAGAAGAACGTCCAACTGGAGAGGCAGGCGGAGACGATGTCGAGCATCCTCAGCGTCTCCGGCAGCCTGCTCGGAACGGTGGATGCCGCCCGCATCGTCGGGACAGTGAGCTCCGCGATCGAGCGCGTTGCGGGTGTCGGCCACGTAGTCGTCGCCCGGTACGACGAAAAGTCGAACGAGTATGTTCACGTCGTGGACGGGGGCGGCGAGGAGGATGCCGTCCCGACACTGGGGCCTGATGCCGAGGGCCGCGATGGTCGCCTCCGCATTCCGGTATCCAGAATCGCGGAGCTTTCCGCGGAGGCGGCGAAGATCAGCAACAGCTACTTCTACTCCCTTACGGACCTGGGACGAAGGGAGGCGGCGCTTCTCTTCGGACGGCAGATCGCCGCGCAGCTGAACGACGAGACCGACGTCCTCGTCGTGCCGCTATCGGACCAGAGCTCGCTAGTCGGCGTGCTGCTCATGACGATCGCCACCGAAGACCGGCGAGCTCCGCTCGATCGCGTCCAGACGATCGAGATCTTCGCGAACCAGGCGGTCACGGCGCTGCGTTCGGCGAAGCAGTACGAAGCAATCCGGCGGCTCACGATCATCGATGGGCTGACTCCCGCCTACAACCACCGCTACTTTCAGGAGACGCTCCAGCGTGAGATTCATCGGCAGGAGCGGCGTGAGGGCGCGCGGTTCTCTCTCGCGATGCTCGACATCGACAACTTCAAGCGGATCAACGACACCCACGGCCACCAGGCGGGCGACCTGATTCTCAAGGGTCTCGTGCAGCTCCTGATGGAGAACGTGCGAGAGGTCGACACCGTAGCCCGCTACGGAGGCGAGGAGTTTGCGCTGATCCTTCCGGACCAGCCGCTCGAAGGCGCGCTGGAGGTCGCCGAACGAATCCGCGGGATGCTCGAACGTAAGAGCCTGGCTCGCGGCATCGACGAGAGGGAAGTGCACGTGACGGTGAGCATCGGAATCGCCGTGTTCCCGGACGACGGCGCCACGGCGTCCTCGCTCGTCGCGCGCGCGGATGCCGCTCTCTACCAGGCGAAGCGAACCGGGAAGAACCGTGTCTGCGCCGCCTCGGCCAGTGCTCCGGCCATCGCCGGAAGCCAGCCTGCAGGCTGAGCGCGGACCCGATCCGGGTTCTTCGCCCCTGCGCCTGCACCGAGCTTGATCGTTCGCACGACGCGGCGAATCGGTCGTGCGCGTTACTTCGCTCTCGTCCATCGGAATCGGCGACACGGGAATGAACTCGTCGTGGATCGCCTTCGCAGGGTTCACGCGGCGGGCGCCGGATGGCGGGCCGCTTCGAGGACAACGCATGAGACTGGTCGAGACAGAGGCAGCGGACGCGGCGCCGGTTGCGTTCGGAATCAACCCGCGAGAGACCGGCTTCGAGCGCTTCGACTTTCGCGCGATCTTCGGCAACGCGAATCCCGTCGTGCTCGAGATCGGCTCGGGCAAGGGCCGGTTTCTCCGCGATTCGGGCGCCTCACGCCCCGACACGAACTTTCTGGGCGTCGAGAAGAGCCTGCACTACTACCGTGTCATCGAGAAACGGCTCACGAGCGCGGCGCTGCCGAACACCCGGATCGTAAATCACGACGCGCTGCGCGTTCTCTCCGAGATGGTGCCCGACAAATCGATCTCGGAGGTTCACATCTACTTCCCCGATCCCTGGCCGCGAAAGCGGGAGCAGAAACGCCGCCTCGTCCGGCCGGAGATCGTCGAGCAACTTCTTCGCGTCATGCTCCCGGAAGCTCTCGGCATTTACGTCTCCGACCACCAGGAGGCCTTCGTGAGCGGCCGCGAGGTATTGGCGCAGCACTTCGATATCGAGGACAGGAATGCTCTCGACTCTCCGCCGCGAACGAATTACGAGGCGAAGTACCGGGCCGAGGGCCGTCCGATCTACGAGGTGCGCTTCCGGATCAGAAGTTGAA
>JAMPYE010000228.1 GCA_023700825.1 Thermoanaerobaculia bacterium
CCGGGCGGTCGAGCGCCAGGCGGATCATCTCGCGTCGTCGTCTTTGACGACCGTCACGAGCACGCCGTCGGAGATCAGGTCGGCGCCGCGCACGACGACGAGGTCGCCGGTCGTGACGCCGCCGAGCACCGCGACTCGCCCTCCGGCGCGCCCTCCGGTCGACACCGGCGCGCTCCGCGCGCGCCGGACGCCCCCCTCGGAGCCGTCGACGACGAAGACCGACTCGGCGCCGCCGGAGATCACGATCGCCTGCTCGGGCACCGTGACGACGCCCGGGAGCGTCTGGAGCTCGACGCTCACTTCGACTCCCTCGCCGGGCGCGGGGAGACCCTCCCTCGATTCCGCTTCGGCGATGACGCGGATCGTCCCTCCCGCGTCGACCGTCGAGCCGACCTCGATGACCTGACCCCGAACCTCGGGGTCGCCCGCCTTGCGGCGGAACGCGGCGGCCTGTCCGGGGCGGATCCGCGCGAGGTCCGATGCCGCCGCGACCGCCTCGATCCTCGCCCTGCCGTCGGCCGCGAGCCTGCCGACGACCTCGCCCGCGCCGACGTTGCTCTGCGGCGCCACGACCCGGTCGATCACGAGCACGCCGTCGCGCGGCGCGCTGATCGTCTGCCGCTTCGACCGCCGCTCGATCGATTCGAGCGTCGCCTTCGCGATCCGCGCTCCCGCCTCGTCGGCCTCGAGTTGCGCCTTCTCGGTGACTCCCTGCTCGAAGCCCGTGCGCGAGCGGCGGAGCGCCGACTCGTAGCGCTCGAGCTCCAGTCGCGCGCGCTCGAGTTCGAACCGCGCGCCCTCGTTGTAGACGTACGCGAGCGGCTCTCCCGCGCGCACGGCGACGCCGCCCCGAAGCCCGCTCGCGAAGCGCGCGGGATACTCGACCGTGCCGCCGTCCTGTGCCGCGAGCGGGATCGTCAGCGCCGGCTGCACCGAGCCGTAGAGCACGACGCTCGGCGCGAAATCCGAGGCGACCGCCTTCTCCGCCCGTACCGGGACCGCGAAATCGTCGCGAGTCACCGTCCGCGGTTTCTCGCAGGCCGTTAGCATCGCGGCCGTGACGACGACGACGGTCCGGAGCGTGGTGAGCTGGTTCACGATATGACCTCCTCCGGCCGCGAGAGCCTTCGGGCCGCGTAGAGATAGAGGACTACGGTGGTGAGAGCGATGACCGCGGTCTGTCGCGCGAAGGCGAAGGCCTCGAGCGCCGTGATCGGCCCGCTGATGTCGTCCCAGCGATAGACCGGGTTCGCGAAGAGCCAGGGAGAGATTCCGAAACAGCTCAGATAGGTGGCGAAGGTCACGCCGCCGGTCGATGTCAGACGCGTGCTCCAGAAAAGGACGAGCGCTCCCAGGAACGCGCACGACGCCACCGACGCGACGAGCGGCGGAAGGAGATGGAACTTGAGCACGAAGCGGAAGGTAACGACGATGAGAATCGCCTGGACGAGCATTGCGGCGCAGAAGCCGAAGACGCGGCGCTCGAAGTAGATCCGCGAGCCGGGCGACGAGAGGGCGAGGTCGAGCGTGCCGGCGCGCCGTTCCAGCGCGATCGCGTCGGCCATGATCGGCACGCCGAGAATCACGAGCGGCAGCAGCACCGACGGACCGAAGAACTCCTCCCCCTCTCCCGCAAAGGCGACGATGGCCGCCTGCAGCACGACAAGCGCGTCGATGATCACGAACTTCCATGCCCGGCGCTCGAGCATCAGGTTGACAGACATCGCCGTCGCCCGGATCTCGTGGCGGACGCGATCGAGGAGCTCTGTCGCCGCGATCATCGGTAGGTCACCCCCACGCGCGCCGTCTTCGCCTGATAGCGGAAGCACTCGCCGTTCGGATCGAGCTCCACGCCGAGCGGCTTGTACGGCGTCCGGAACGTGAACTCGGCGCTGCCGCCGTCCGGCACGGTCACGATCGTGCTGTTCCGGTCGATCTCGGTCCGCAGGAACACCGGGCAGAGCGCTTCGCCGCTCTCCTTGTTCGTGACGCTTCCGCTGACCGACCAGCGATCGCCGGTCCGCTCGAACTTCACTCCGCTCAGCTCGAGGCTCGGCACCGACCGTCCGATCACGTAGTCATCATAGAAACGTTTCAGCACGACCGACGAGCGTTGCTCGAGGATGTCGAAGAGCTCCTTCGAGCTCCCGGTGCCGGGGCGCGAGAGGAACTCGGCGACCGCCTCGTCCATCCGACGCGCGCCGACCCGCCGCCGCAGGTCGACCATCGCGGCGCGCATCTTGTCGCCGGTGTCCTCCGCCAGAGAATCGAGGATCGCTTTCTGCTCCACACCGAGCTCGCGTGCGGCGAGCGCGTCGTAGAAGATCCGGAAGAACTGCGCGTCGTCCGCGGTCACGGCGCGTCGCGACAGCAGGTATCGCACCCGGAGCCTCGACGCGAGGCGCTGCTCCCTGAGGCTTCTCCGGCCCATGGCGGTGAAGGCCGACTCGGGAAGCTCCAGGATCGCTCCGGTGATCGCGGTCTCCGGCTCGTTCTCCCATCGCAGGACCATGCGGAACGGACGGCACGCTTCGAGTGCGACCCACTGCGCGCCGGCGGCCATCTCAGGCCAGAGCTCCGCAATCCGGTCGAGAGAGTCGGAGATCGCCGCCGCCCGCTCGTCGGCATAGCTGCGATGCGGCCGCACGACGAAGAGCCGCGTGCCTCCCGGGAGCTGCTTCTCCGTGCGCGCTCCTCCCAGAATCAGCACGTCGGCCAGGTTCTGCGTCGATGCGGAGGCGAGGCGCGCGCTCTCTCCTTCGCGCCGGCCGACAGCCCCCGCGTCGCTGGCGAGCGTGAGCTCCGCCGGGTGGGTGAGCTCGAGTTGAAGCTCGCCCTTCTGGTACCGCGGATCCGTCTCGTCCTTCCAAGGAGCGTAGCGCGGCAGCGGAAAGAGGTGAGGCGAGGCGAGCGTCGTCTGCCGCGCCGAAATGTTGCGCTCGGTATGGGACCGGGAGAAGTCGGGAATCCAGAGCGCGAGGCGCGCCTGCTCGATTCCCGGGTACCACTCGATGAATTTGCCTTTCTCACCCCTGAATCGAACCGTCGACGGGACGCCGTCGATCGCCAGCGCGACCGTGCGCTCCTCTCCTGGTGCGAGCGGAGGTGCGAAGCGCATCTCGAGCCTGTCCCAGCGTCGCGCGATCGTCACGGTCCTGTCGCCATCCACGCGGGCGGCGAGCCCGTGGTTGAGCTCGAGCGCCGCGCGCGCGACCGGCGTCGGCCCCGCGTTGTGAAACGTCTCGGTCACGCGCAGCGCGAGCGCGCCGTCGCGCGTCGCCGCGCCGCGCACGCCGACGCGGCGCAACTCGAGGCCGGGCGGCGTCGGCTCCGGCCATTCTGCACTCTCGGCGGCGAAGCGCTCGCGTGCCAGTCGCCGATACTCCTCGTCCGTGCGCCAGACGAACACGAAACCGAGCGCTACGAGCGCGACGCCGGAACAGGCGATCGCGAGCTCCGCGCGCGGCAGCGCCGCGTCGGGCGTCATGTGCTCCTTCAGTTGCTTCGCATAGGCGAGATAGGTGCGGAGCGGGTGGTTGGGACGGATCTTCCACGGCTTCGCGTCGGGCCTCGTGCGGCGGAGAAAGACCGGCGAGACGAGCAGAGCCGCTGCCGAGAGCGGCGCCCATATTGCGGAGCGCGGAAGCAGGTAACGAATTGCCTCCCGAGGCTCGAATGGCCCGTCGCTCGCCTGGCTGAGAAGCCAGAGACCTGTCGGACGGCCGTCCTCGTCGGTCGATCTCTGGTCGAAGAAGAACGGCAGGAAGGCGAGGCCATCGGTATTGATCCATTCGCCGGGGCCCTCGACGGTGCGACCTACCTTCGCGAGAAGGTCGTTGCCGATCCCGAGGGAGATGCCGAGGAGGAGGATCGTGCCTACCGTAGCGACCATGCCGTTGCCGGCGATCGTGCCGGCGCCGAGCGCGAAGGCGCTCATCGCGATCGCCACGGGGACGACCCAGAGAAGCCAGACCCACGCGATCGAGTCGCAGTCCGCCGGTGACGCGCCGGCCGAGACGGCGCAGCCGAAGTTCACGAGCGCGGCGATCGCCGTGAGCGTCACGACGATCAGCGCGACCGCCACGTAGCGGCGCACGACGTATCCGAGGTTTCCGATCGGATTCAGCATCAGCGCGACGAACGCGTTCGACTCGCGCTCGCGGTTGATCGCGTCGACCGCGATTACCCACGCGACGATCGCCGCGAGGCCGGGATGTGTGAGCTGCATCGTCGCGACGAACGGACCGGGAGTCGCCTGGCCGCTCCAGAAGAGGTCGGGGCGAAGCGCGAACAGGACGGCCGAGGCTGACGCAACGACGAGATAGGCAGCCGCCGTCGCGCGGAAACGCATCGAGCGCGACTGCATCGCGATCTCGTGCCGGATGAACGCGAGGAGCAGCCTCACGTCGTCTCCGTCGAGGGAGCGAAGCCGCGGTGAAGAAGGAACGTCGCATACGCCTCTTCGAGCGTCACGTCGTCATGCGGGCTCGAATTCACTGGGCGCTCGTCGGCCGCGACGATGAGCCACTGCTGCTCGTCCTCCACCCGCCTGCTCACGATGAGCAGCCCTTCGGGAGCTGCCGCGGCTTCCACCGCCCAGAGGCGACCGAGGGCGAGATGCATCAGCGCAGTCGGCGCGTCGTCGAAGAGCACGCTCCCCCCCGCGACGACGACGATTCGCTCGCACGTCGCCTCGACGTCCTCCACGATGTGCGTCGACAACAGCACCGCGGTCTCCTCGGCGACTTCGGTGATCACCGTGCGAAAGCGGATGCGCTCCTCCGGATCGAGCCCCGCCGTCGGCTCGTCGACGACCACGAGGCGGGGGGAGTGGATGAGCGCCTGCGCGATTCCGAGCCGGCGCCGCATGCCGCCGGAGTAGGTGCCCGACCGGCGCGAGGCCGCTTCGTGGAGCCCGACCGCTTCGAGGAGCAGGTCGATCCGCTCGCGAAGCGCGCGCCGACGGAGCGGAATCTCGCGCAGCGCCGCGCAGTGCGCGAGGTACTCGCGGGCGGTCAGCTCGCCGAGTGGGCGGAAGTCCTGCGGGAGATAGCCGATCATCCGGCGGATCGCGGCGCGCGAGGCCGAGTCGCGCGGGTCGAGCCCGGCGTAGACACGCTCGCCCTCAGTTGGCTCGAGAGCGAGCACGAGGATCGAGAGCAGCGTGGTCTTGCCCGCGCCGTTGGGCCCGAGAACACCGAGCATCCCCTCGCCGATCTCGAGGTCGATCCCGCACAACGCCTCGCGGCCATCGCCGTAGACCTTCCGAAGTCCGCGAACGGTGATCATCTCCATCGTTTTCGCGCTGAGGGACCGGGACAACTATAGGCCGTCCCCGTGTACGACGCGAGCGGGAGCGGGAAGGTCACACCGTTGCACCCGCGGGCGGCTTCATGCAGGAGAGATGAGAATCCCGCCTCCGAGGTGGAGCGTCTGCCCGATGGCAACGCCTCGCGCCTTACTGCCTTCCCTCCGAGCAGCACCCTCCTCCGGCTCGTCGAGAAGTCGAGCGTCACCGCACGGCCGTAGCGGATCGACAAGCGGCACGTTCCCGCGCACGGGTTCGCGGACTGCCGCGAAGACTGCGTCCCGCTCCGCGGGGCACATCACGTGCACGCCATCCACGTCGATGCGCTACTCTCTCAGCCATGTTCGAGCGTCGGCGCGAGATCGTCTCCTGGGGCTTCTACGATTTCGCCAACTCGGCCTTCACGACGCTCGTCGTGACGTTCATCTTCAGCAGCTACTTCACCTCGGTCGTCGCAAGCGACCCGATGCGGGGCGCGGTGCTCTGGTCGCGGGCCGTCAACATCTCCGCGATTCTCGTCGCCGTGCTGATGCCGCTGCTCGGCGCGATCGCGGACTACTCCGGGCGCAAGAAGCTCTTCCTCGCCTTCTGCACCGTTCTCTGCGCGAGCTTCACCTCCCTTCTCTTCTTCGTGAAGCCGGGGATGGAGACGAGCGCCCTGATCTTCTTCATCGTCGCCAACGTCGGCTACGAGGCGAGCTACGTCTTCTACAACGCCTTCCTGCCGGAGATCTCGACCTCCGACACGATCGGCCGGGTGTCGGGATTCGGGCAGGGGCTCGGTTACGTCGGCGGGCTCCTCTGCCTTCTCGTCGCACTCGGAATGATCCGCGGCTGGGTGCCGACGGAGGCCCATTTCGCCGTCCGCGCGACGAACATCCTCGTCGCCGCCTGGTTCGTCGTCTTCGCTGTCCCGATCTTTCTCTTCGTCGAGGAACGCCGCCCCGAAGGGCAGCACTCGATCCTCCAGGCGACGCGCGCGGCATTCGGGCGCCTTGCAGGAACGGCACGGCAGTTTCGCCGCTTCCGCGAGGCGGCGAAGCTCCTCGTCGCGAGAATGATCTACAACGACGGCCTCGTGACGGTCTTCTCTTTCGCCGCGATCTACGCGGGAGCCGTCTTCGGAATGCAGACCGACGCGATCATCGTCATGGGGCTGGTGCTCAACGTCGTCTCCGGGATCGGCTCCTGGGTCTTTGGGCCGATCAACGACCGGATCGGCGGAAAGAAGACGATCACGATCACCCTCCTTGCGCTCCTGGTGGCGACCGTGCTCGGCGCGGGCGCGAAGACGGTGGCGGTCTTCTGGGTGGCAGCAATCATCCTTGGGCTGATGATCGGCCCGAACCAGGCGGCGAGCCGCAGCCTGCTCGGCGTCTTCGTGCCACCCGAGAAGCACGCGGAGTTTTTCGGGTTCTTCGCGTTCTCGGGCCGCCTCGCCTCCGTACTCGGCCCGCTTGCCTACGGCACGGTGCTTCAGACGACGGGAAGCCACCGCTGGGCGATGGCCTCGATCGGCGTCTTCTTCGTGGTCGGACTCGCGCTGCTGACGACGGTCGACGAAAGGAAGGGCATCGAACTTGGCGCCGGGACGGCGAG
>JAMPYE010000229.1 GCA_023700825.1 Thermoanaerobaculia bacterium
ATCCGGACCCTCGCGGGTCCATCGACACCGGCGACGCGACGGTGTCCCTTCTCCCGCGTCACTCGTGCGCGGTCGCAGTCGCCGGGACACGAGGCCGGTCGACGTCCTCGATGAGCACGTCGGAGGGCTGTCGCTTCGACTGCAGCTCCTTCGCGAGCGCTTCCGCCTTGCGCATGACGCGCAGGAGGTTGCGTCCGGCGATCGCGCGAAGGTCGTCGTCCGAATAGCCGCGGCGCAGCAACTCGGCGAAGAGGGCGGGGTAGCCCTCGACCCCTTCGAGCCCGATCGGTGCCGACTCGAAGCCTTCGAAGTCGCCGCCGATGCCGACGTGCTCGATGCCGGCGACCTTCCGCAGGTGGTCGACGTGATCGGCCACCAGTCCGATCGTTACTCGCGGCTCGGGATTCGCTTTCTTCCACGCCTCGAGCAGCTCCGCGCGAACCGCCGCGCTCTCGGGGTGAAGCGACTTCAATCTCGCTTCTTCTCCCGATTTCGCGGCGTTCCACTGGCGCACCGCCTCGGAATCGAAGCCTGAGACGAAGGTGACCATGACGACCCCGTCCTTTGCGTCCAGCCGGGAGAGGACGTCGTCCGGGACGTTTCGTCTGTGCGGGGCGACGGCGAAGGCCGACGAGTGGCTGAAGATCACGGGAGCCTCGGAGACCTCGATCGCCTGCGTCATCGTCCCGGGCGAGACGTGAGAGAGGTCCACCAGCATTCCGAGGCGGTTCATCTCGCGCACCACCTCGCGTCCGAACGTTGTCAGCCCGTCGGATTGCGGCTCGGCGGTCGCGGCGTCGGCCCAGTCCGTGTTCTTCCAGTGGGTGAGCGTCATATAGCGGGCCCCCGCGCGGTGGAGCTGGCGGAGGACTGCGAGAGAGTTGGCGATGGAGTGCCCTCCCTCGACGCCGATCAGCGAAGCGATTCGTCCTTTACTGTGAATGCGCTCGATGTCGTCGGCCGTGTACGCCATCTCGAAGGTGTCGGGATAGCGCGAGACGACGCGGTGCACGATGTCGATCTGTTCGATCACCGTCCGGACCGCGTCGGTCGGCGCGAGATCGGTCGGAACCCAGACCGACCAGAACTGAGCGCCGACGCCGCCTTCACGCAGCCGCGGTATGTCGGTATGCATCGGATCGGCGAGCTTGCGCGTGTCGGACATCAGGTCGATCTGACCGATGCGACCCTTCGTTCGCTCGCGGATCGCCCAGGGCAGGTCATTGTGTCCGTCGATGAGGGGAGCTTCGCGGAGGATTCGAAGCGCTCGCGCCTCGAGCTCGTCCGCCGCTAGCGGATGGACGGCGACAGCGAGCAGCGCGAACAATGACAGCAGACGGAAACGCATGGATTCCTCCTCGAATGCAGCCTGCGCACGAGGGGATCGAGGCTCTCCTCGCGCGGCCGCGTGTCGGAGAGACGCGTGGCGGTCGGTTGACGGGGAAAGGCGGCGCCGGGGCTTCGCCGCCATTGGAGAGTCGTGTGGCTACTTCCTCTTCGCGAGCTCGGCCTTAATCTGATCGACCGCGGCCTGCCGGCCCTTTTCCCTGGCGAGGTTCTGGAACACGGTGCGCTTCGCCTTCGGCACCTGGCGGATCAGCGACATGTAGACTCCCTGCAGCTGGCGTGAGGCGCGCTGCTGGGGGGAAAGCACGACCTTTCTCTTTGCGGGCTTCGCGGCCTTCGCAGCCTTCGCGGCGCGGCCGGGCTTGCGTCCGCGACGAACGGCGGGGGAGGCCGCTCCTCGTGTGAGCGAACGCAGATGCTCGAGCCGGTTCTCCAGGGCGCGGATCTCGTTCTGCATCGACGAGAGATACTGAACGATGTCACGGCTCGACACCTTTCTGTCTTCGATCAGGCGTGACAGCACGTAGTGCGACTGTGCCGGACTCAGCTGGGAGGTTGCCTTCATACTCTTTACGGCTCCTTTCGGGTTAGTGTGAGGGAACTATGTGCATTGTGGACTCACAGGACGGGCGACACAGTCCACCGAGGCGGCGCCCTATGGCAGCCATAATAGACTACTCGGCAGCGGATGCCCATTGCTGTCCGGGGCGACGAGGCTTTCTGCCGCTGGAGGAAGCCTCGCACGCGCGCTCCTCGTGCTGGCGTTTCACTGTTCCCGCCGAGGCCTCTTCGTGCCGAGCTCTACTCGCGCGAACCGTCGCCCGTCGGCAGGTATCGTTTCGCCTGGCGGGTGTTTCCGCATAAAATCAGTTGTCGGACCATCGATGGACCTGTTCTCATCCCTCACTCCCCTGTTTACGGCCCTGATCGCGGCAATGGTGACGTGGCTGCTGATGCGGGGTCGCTCGGCATCGCCCGAAGTTCGCGCCGAGGCTCCCGCCGGGGGAGCGAGCGCGCGACGCGAGCAGATGTTCAAGAAGGCATTCGACGCGGCGCCGGTCGGAATGGCGCTCATTACTCCCCAGGGGCAGTGGCTGCAGGTCAATGCGCGCCTCCTCAAGCTGCTCGGCTACACGCGCGACGAGATCCTGCGCACCTCGATGCGCGAACTGACGCACTCGGACGACAGAAAGCTCGAGGCGCCCCACGCGCGGAAGCTGCTCGCCAAGGAAATCGCCTCCTACTCGCTGGACAAGCGCCTGATGCGTCGAAGCCGGCAGTACGGGCTCTTCAAGGTTTCGTTCAGCCGCTTTCTCCGCACGGACGAAATCGCGGACGAGCTCTGGCTCTGCATCGTCGAAGAGGCAAGCAACGCGGAAGAGGCCGAGAGGCGCGAGGAGGCGAGCGCGCTCGAGTCGCTCCTCGCCGAGATGCGGGAGATCGCGATGATCACCTACGACCCGCAGGGGATCATCGAGAGCTGGAACGTTGGAGCCGAACGGGTCTTCGGCCTCGCGGCGAAGGAGATCCTCGGCCGCTCCCGCACGGTCCTCTACCGGGAGTCCGACGTCTGGGAAGAGAAGCCGCGCAACGACCTGCGCTCGGCGATGGCCCACAGGCGTCTCGATTGTGACGACTGGCGCGTCGGCAAGGACGGCGTCAATCTCTGGCTCAAGGTGTCGATCCTTCCGGACGTGCGCGGAGACGAAGTGGTTCGGTTCATCGAGATCTGCCGCGAGAGCGGCCAGGCGCGCGGAGTCGACGAGTACCGCCAGTCCTACGAGAGGCTGAAGCGAGCCAGCGAGGCGCGTATCGAGGAGTTGAACAAGTCGATCCGCGACCTGGAGGCTGACGTGATCCGGAAGGAACGGCAGTCCGAGTCGCTTCGGGAAGCGCTGCAGTCGTTCCGCCAGACCGGGGAAGAGCAGATGGCCGAGCTCAAGATCCTCACGGAGGCATTCCGCAAGGAACTGGAGCGACGCCGCGAGATCGAAGAGAAGCTCCGGCTGTCGGCCGCCGAGCGCGACGAGATCGCTCAGCGATACGAGACAGCCGAACGCGAACTGCGCGAGCGCGACCTCGTCCAGAGTAACGTGCCCGCCGAGGCCGAGTGGAAGTCGTTCGCCGATCTTCCCGCCGCCGAGCTGTTCCTCGGGCTCGCGACGGAACGACGTACCGGCACGCTCGTGCTCTCCTCGGTGTCCGTCGAGAAGAAGGTCTTCCTCGAAGACGGGCTGATCTTCTCCTGCACCTCGAACGACCCGGCGCTCTTCCTCGGCGAGATCCTCCTGCGTGAAGGGATCATCGACGCTGTGCAGCACAGGCACGCCGTCGAGCTTCACGAAGAAACCGGGATCGCCCTCGGGCGCATCCTCGTCATGACGGGCGCAGTCGACCAGCAGTCCTTGACGAAGGCGATGCGCCTGAAAGCGGAGGAAGAGATCGTCAGCGTCTTCGAGTGGAGCGATGACGGCAGGTTCACGTTCATCGAGGGTGATCCGCCGTCGCTTCAACTCGTTCCGGTCCGGCTCGACATTCCGCCGATCGTGGCGCGGGGACTGCGGCGCGCGGGACACGCCGAGGACGCCGCGCTCGTCGAGCGGGGACGGCCGACGCGCCCCCCATCGCACGCCGAAGCCGCCGCTCCGATCTCGACGCCTCACGACGAGCACGAGGACTGGGGCGACAGCGTCCAGGCGGGCATTGCCGAAATCCACGATGACCAGCCCGCCGCCTCCGTTCCCGCGACGGTGTACGCCGGCAGCGACGAAGACTCCATCGTGGAGCAGCTTCTTGCGGAGGCCGAACAGACGGCACTCGAGCTCGTCGGGCTCGGCGGAGAGCACTACGACCCCTCACTCGACGACACGCAGCGAAGTGTCGTGACCGGGGACGAGACGGTCGCCATTCGAGGTTCCGTTGGCCGGATCCCTGGGGATGAAGAGGTTCCCGCCGCGCCTGCGCAGGCCGCGGAGTCGGCAGTGATGGTGGCCGAGCCCGAGATCGAGGGTGAGCAGGAGGGCGCGGTGAGCGGCGACCTCCTTCCGGCCGAACTCTCTCCGGACGCGCAGGTGGAATCCGCCTTCGCGATCGAATCCGATGCTTCACCCGCGGTTCCGCAGGGAGTGACTCTCGATCAGCCGCTGCCGGCGGAGGAGCACGGGGCGGAGCCGGACTCCGCGACGACGGGGAGCGCTGCCGCTCGCGGGGAGTTCGTCGCGAGCCTGGCGAAGAAGTCGACGAAATACCATCGGGTCACCTGCAATTCCGTCAAGAACCTCGCCGACGACGCTCGCGTCTGGTTCGCCACGCGAGCCGATGCCGAAGCCGCCGGGCTCCAGGCCTGCAAGCTCTGCCGGAAGAAATAGGCCGCACGGCCAGCAGCGCGGGCGCGAGCGCCGGCTCTGTTCTTCGGTCACCGTCTTCGTGTGACCTTCCCCCTGTCAAGCGCAGGCCTGCGGACGTACATTCAAATCAGGTTCGGCCGCTTCAGGCCGGAGGGAGGTTGCATGTTCCTCCGATGGTTTCCCTGGAAGCTCGTCGTCAGCCGCATGGCCCGGGCGAAAGGGCTCGTCGACCCGATCAAGCTCTTCTCGCGGCTCGAGAGCTTCGCGCAGCCGCTCGAGGTGAAGGAGCCGCTCGAGTTGTTGCGTGCGGGGATGGTCTTCCACGCTCGGGGGCTGCTGAACACCGGGGCGATCCAGCACAACCTGGACTGGATCTGGCCTTACTGGGTCGAGCGGCAGTACGACCCGGGGGATGACGCGTTCATCCCGCGCGCATTCTCCGTGACGCACATCAACCTGACGAACCGCAACTGGACCGCCATCGGTCTGCCCGACCTGGAAGAGATCCCGATCGTCGACCCTCGCGGGCTCGTCACGCCGTTCTGGGACAGCTGGTCGCTCGACGCGTGGATCGCGCGGGAGCAGGGCGAGTGGCTCGTCCCTTCGCGCTCGCGCGACGCGATCCAGTGGCTGCGCATCGAGCCGACTCCGGCCGTGATAACGCGATGCTCGGGCGACGGGCTCGAGCTCGAGACGCTGGCCGAAGTCGTCGACGAGGAGGGAGTCGCGACGTGCGAGGTTGCGGTGCGCGCTCGCGCCTCGACGGATGCGTGGCTCGTGATCTCGCTCAGGCCGTACAACCCCGAGGGGGTGAGCTTCGTCCACGAGATCGACGTGAGCGAGGACCTCCGCCAATTGACGCTGGCCGAGGGGCGAACGGTTTCGTTCGATCCGGTGCCGCTGCAACTTGCCCTTTCGAACTACCGGCATGGCGACGTGAAGGCTTCGATGTTCGGCACACACGGACGCCGGCAGTCGAGATGCAATGTCGGCATGGCCACCGCGGCCGCGATGTACCCGCTCGGGAGTCGCGCCCCGATCGTCGCGCGCGCGCGCGTTCCGCTCGGTCAGATGGCCGGCGCGCACGCGCCGACGCACCGCCGCTGGCAGAACGCACTCACGCATCCGGTGAAGGCCGAGCTTCCCGATCCGCGCTGGCAGTTTCTATACGAGGCGGCGGTGCGATCGCTCGTGCTGCACTCGCCGCGCGAGGTCTATCCCGGGCCGTACACCTACAAGCGTTTCTGGTTCCGCGACGCTGCGTTCATCATCCACGCTCTTCTCTGCGCGGGGCTCAACCAGCGCGCCGAGCGGGTGATCGATCTCTTCCCGTCGCGTCAGACGAGCAGCGGATTCTTCTTGTCGCAGGAGGGGGAGTGGGATTCGAACGGGGAGGCGCTCTGGACCATGCTCCGCTTCTGCGAGCTTGCGGGACGCCCGCCCAAGCCGGAGTGGATGGCGCCGATCCGGCGGGGCGCCGACTGGATCGAGCGAAAGCGGATGAAGCGGGACGGGGCGATTCACGCCGGGCTGCTGCCGGCGGGCTTCAGTGCCGAGCATCTCGGTCCCAACGACTACTACTACTGGGACGACTTCTGGGGAGTGGCGGGCTTCCGCGCGGCAGCGAAACTGCTGGCGATGGCAAGCGACGAGCGGCGGGCGGCGCGGAATCGAGAGCGAGCCGAGGATCTGCTCTCCTCGATCCAGTCCAGTCTCGAACGCGTCGCAGAGCGGATCGGGAGGCCGGGGATGCCGGCATCGCCGAACCGGCGGCTCGACTCTGGAGCGATCGGCTCGCTCGCGGCGGGATATCCGCTGCAGATCTTCGCACCGCGTGATCCGCGCCTGATCGATACGGCCGCGTTCATCTCGGCGAACTGCATGTTCGGCGGGGGCTTCTTCCAGGACATCATCCACTCGGGGATCAACTGCTACCTGACACTGCATCTCGCGCAGGTGTTGCTCCGCGCGGGCGACGCCCGGGGCCTCGATCACGTTCGCGAGATCGCGCGGCTCGCCTCGCCGACGGGACAGTGGCCCGAGGCCGTGCACCCGAGGACTGGAGGGGGCTGCATGGGCGATGGGCACCATGTGTGGGCCTCGGCGGACTGGTTCATGATGATGCGAAACTCGTTCCTGCGCGAGGAGGGCGAGACCCTCGTGATCGGCGCGGGCGTGCTGCCCGAGTGGGTCGGGCAGCAC
>JAMPYE010000230.1 GCA_023700825.1 Thermoanaerobaculia bacterium
GGTCTCGGCGAAGCTGACCGACGAGGCGATCCGCTCCTCGATCGCGCGCAACAAGGCGCTGCTGCAGACGCCGCAGTCGCCGGTCGCCGAGGAGTTGATTCGTGTCGACCCGTTCAACCTTCTGCCGATCTACATCGACACGCTCAAGCGCGCAGGGGGTGGGGCGAAGGTCGACCTGACGAGCGGCTACTACATTTCCTCCGATCAGACGACCGCGCTCATCATCGCGAAGCCGCGCAAGGCCGCCCAGGACCTCCCGTTCAGCCGGGAGATGATGGAAGCGACCTACCTGATCACGGAGCGCGCGTCGAAGGAGTTCAGCGCCGCGAACCCCGGAGCTCCGCTTCCGACCTACGGCTACACCGGCGGTTACGCGATCGCCGCGGCCGACGAGAAGATCATCCGTCGCGACATGACGATCAACAGCATCGCGTCGATGGTCGGCGTGCTCCTCCTCTATCTCTACGCCTATCGCCGTCCTTCGGCGATGATCTACGCCGCGGTGCCGATGACCGCGGCGATCGTGATCACCTTCGGGATGGGCGTCGTGATGTTCGGAACCCTCTCCGCCGCGAGCACCGGCTTCGCCGCGCTGCTCGCGGGACTCGGGCTCGATTTCATGACGGTGCTCTACGAGCGCTATGTCGACGAGCGAAACCACGGGGCGGGGGTCTTCGACGCGGTCAAGGCGATGATGCGGCACGGGCTTCCCGGGGTCGTCGTCGGCGCGCTGACCACGGCGGCGACCTTCTACGCCTTCCTCGCGACCGACTTCCGGGGGATGACCGAGCTCGGCTTCCTCACCGGGAGCGGCATCATGGTGTTTCTTCTCTGCGTCGTCTTCGTGCTCCCCGCGCTGCTCGTGATCATCGAGACGCACCGCGAGGGAAAGCGCCGTCTGCGCGTCCACGCGTTTGGTTCGGGACGCATCGTGCTCGCGAGCCTGAAGCGGCCGAAGCAGGTGATCGTCGGCTGGATCGTGCTCGTCGCCGTCCTGGGCGTGTGCGCCAGGGACGTGAAGTTCAGCGACAGCCTTCAGAACCTGCGCTCGAAGGGGAACGTGCCGCTCGGGCTGCAGGAGTTCGTGACGAAGAAGTTCGGGCAGTCGTTCGACTTCATGATGTACGGAGTCGCGGGGAAGACCTCGGCCGACGCAATCGCGAAGACCGAAGCGGCGATGCCCGAGCTCGACGCGCTCGTGAAGGACGGGACGATCGGCTCCTACCAGGCGGTTTCGACGTTCATTCCGAGCGAGGAGAGGCAGCGGAAGGTGATGGAGCGCCTCTCCGCCGGCGCCGAAGGCGAGTTCTCCGCGGCGCGTGTCGAGGCGACGCTTCGCTCCGCCCTGGCCGAGAACGGGTTCCGCCCCGACGTGTACGACGGCTACCTTTCTCTCTTTTCGCAGGCTCTCCGTCCGGCGTCGCCGCTCACCGTCGACGAGCTCGAGCGGCGCGGTTTCGGTGATGCGCTGCAGCGCTTCATGAAGAAGACGACGAACGGAACGATGTCCATCGTTTACGTCTATCCCATCGCGGACAAGTGGCCGCGAACTCTGCCCGACGGGCTGCAGGATTTCCGGAAGGCGCATCCCGAAGGGGCGTTGACGGGCGTGAACCTCGTCTCCCAGGCGCTGCGCGACATCACCTACGCGGACGCGACGCGGGCGAGCCTGCTCGGGCTCGTGCTCGTCTTCGGGCTCGTCTGGGTCGGCTTCCGGTCCTTCTCCCGCGCCTGCCTCGTCTTCGTTCCGTTCATCGCGGGCGGCACCTGCATGGTCGGCGCGATGGCGCTGTTCGGTCTCGACTTCAACTTCATGAACATCTTCGCGGGCCTGATGCTCGTCGGCACCGCGACCGACTACGCGATCTACATGATCCAGCGATATGACGAGGGGCCGGAGCACTTCCATCGGACGGCGGCGGAGACGGGCCGCGCGGTCGTGCTCGCGGCGCTCATGTCGATCGTCGGATTCGCGACCTTCGCGATCTCGCACTATCCGGGCGTGCGCTCGCTCGGAATCGCGTCGGTCGTCGGCATCGCGCTCAGCTGCCTCGCGTCGATCACGCTCCTTCCTGCGCTGCTGATCAGCGGGAGATTCCGCCACCATCGGGCCTCGATGCTCGGCGAGCCTCCACCGGAGAAGTGAGTGCCCGGCGTCAGCTTCTGAACGCAGCCTGCGTGACCTGTTTCCGATTCCAGCCAAGCAGGGTATCCTCTCCCAATGCTTACAGCGGGATCCCTGGTCGGGCACTACGAAATCGTCGGCCCGATCGGCGCCGGTGGTATGGGCGAGGTCTACCGGGCGCGCGACTCGCGGCTCCGCCGCGACGTGGCGATCAAGATTCTTCCGACCGCTCTCGCCGCTGATGTCGAGAGAGTGAAGCGCTTCGAGCAGGAAGCGCTCGCGTCGGGGATGATGAACCATCCCAACGTCCTCACCGTCTTCGACGTGGG
This sequence comes from Thermoanaerobaculia bacterium, assembly GCA_023700825.1. Classification (GTDB taxonomy): domain Bacteria; phylum Acidobacteriota; class Thermoanaerobaculia; order Gp7-AA8; family Gp7-AA8; genus JACPDH01. The sequence goes on from JAMPYE010000230.1 coordinate 2,455, forward strand.
GTCGTACGAGGGCTCGCCATTCCTCGTCTGCGAGCTGCTCGAGGGACGCACGCTGCGTGACATCGTCCCGACACGGCCCGGTCTCCGCAAGACGATCGACTACGCCGTGCAGATCGCCAGCGGCCTTGGCGCCGCGCACGAGAAGGGGATCGTCCATCGCGACCTGAAGCCGGAGAACATCTTCGTTCTCAGCGACGGGCGCGTGAAGCTGCTCGACTTCGGCCTCGCGAAGCTGCTCGGAGTGAACGAGGCCATCGCGCAGGAGAACAAGACGGAACAGCGCCATCACCTCACGAGCGCCGGGTCGGTCGTCGGAACGGTCGGCTACATGTCGCCCGAGCAGGTGCGGGGCGAGGTCGTCGATCACCGCTCCGACATCTTCTCGCTCGGCGTCGTGATTCACGAGCTCCTCAGCGGAGTCACTCCGTTCCACCGCGGCTCCGCCATCGAGACGATGAACGCGATCATCAAGGAAGATCCTCCGTCTCTCGACGATCTGCCGTCGGGCGCGATGCGCGTCGTTCAGCACGCGCTCGAGAAGTCGCCGGCCAATCGTTTCCAGACTGCGAAGGATTTCGCCTTCGCCCTCGAGGCGACGGGAAGCAGCGACTCGAATCCGTCGCTCTCGGCGAAGAGGAAGGCGGCGGAATCGAGTGGCGAGATTGCGGTGCCGGTCCTTCAGCCGGAGCCGCCGCTCTACCGGCGCATGACGTTCCGTCGCGGATTCATCATGAGCGCGCGGTTCGCGCCCGATGGATCGGTGATCTATGGCGCCGCGTGGGAAGACAAGCCGCTCGAGGTCTTCTCGTCGTACCAGACCGGCCCTGAGGCGCGGCCGCTGGGCCTCGTCGACTGCGACATCCTTTCCATTTCGGAGTCGGGCGAGCTCGCGATCTCGATGGGCCGGCGCTTCATGGGAGTCGGCTACGCGACGACGGGCCTCCTCGCACGCGTGCCACTCGCGGGCGGGGCGCCGCGACGCGTCTGCCAGGACGTGCAGGAAGCCGACTGGACGCGCGACGGAAAGAACTTCCTGCTCACGCGCCGCGTCGAGGGTTACTACCGGATCGAGTCGCCCATCGGAAACGTGATCTACAAGACGCCGCGCTGGGTCTCGCGCCCCAAGTTCTCGCCCGACGAAAAGATGATCGGCTTCATCGAGCATCCGCTCTGGGGTGACGACGCGGGCTCGCTCGTGATCATCGACCGCGAGGGGAACACCGTCGTCCGCGGCACCGAGTCGTGGAACAGCACCTCGGGGCTCGCGTGGACGCCGAAGGGCGACGAAGTCTGGTTCACGGGTGAAGCGATCGGCAAGGGACGCGGCCGCGACATCATGGCGGTCTCGACGAGCGGAAAGTCGCGCGTCGTGCTGCCGGTCCCGGGCCGGCTCACGCTGCACGACATCAGCGCCGACGGAAGAGTGCTCGTCGCGATCGAGAACGGGCGCCGTGAAGCGGTTGCCGGAGTGATGGGAGAGGCGCAGGAGCGCAACCTCTCGTGGTTCGACTGGTCGCGGCTCTGCGGCATCAGCCGCGACGGTACCTTCATCGCCTTCGAGGAGCAGGCGGCAGGCGTGCAGGGGCTCAACACCGTTTTCATCCGGACGACCGACGGCGCGCCGGCAGTGCGCATCGGTGAAGGACGCGCGCGCGGCAACCCGATCTCGCCCGACGGCGAATGGCTCGCGATCGCGGTCGGGTCGCCGCCGCATCTCGAGGTCGTCCCGATCGGCGTCGGCGAGCCGCGCATCGTCCGCTCCGACCTCATCGAGCTGTCGGCGTGGCAGTTTCATCCCGACATGAAGCGTCTGATCGTGCTCGGAAACTACGCGGGGACGTCGAAACAGCTCTTCGACGTGGAGATCGAGGGCGACAGCAAGGCGCAGCCGCTCACCGACGGGATCGCGTTCAGCGGAGCGTTCACGCTCTCGCACGACGGGACGACCATCGCGGCAGGCACCGACCATCACGTGATGCTGATCCCGGTCGAGAAGGGTGAGGCGCGCGCCCTTCCCGGAAGCAAGCAGGGCGACGTGCCGCTCGAGTGGACCGACGACAACACGGCGATCTTCGTCTCCGAGCGCGGACAGGCCACGCTCAAGGTCTGCAGGATCGAGGTCGCCACCGGGGATCGCCAGGACTGGCTGCCAATCCATCCCGACGATCCCGCCGGAATTCTCGACATCATGCCCGTCCACATCACACCCGACGGCAGGAACTACGCGTTCGGTTACCGAAGGCTGCTCTCGGATCTCTACATTGTGACCGGGTTGATCTGAGCACCGAAGGCGTTCGAGGCAGGAGTGATGAGGCCACCGAGTGCCGTCGGATGGCCCGGGCTTCGTCACGATCGCGCTCGCGAACCAGGCCGGAGCGAGCCCCGTCCGCGGCGTTGAGCCGCGCTGCGCTACACTCTTTCGACGAGGACATCCCGCGATGACGATGCAGACGAAGGGCGGCCGCGCCGCGTGGTGGCGCATCGACCACCTGCCCGACCCCGACTTCACGCGCCCGCTGCTGGACCTTTCCGCGGAGCGCAGGGAGCAGCTGCGCGCCCGGCTCAGCTACCTTTATGGCGACGAGATCGCCGCCGAGACGCTGCCGGAGCTGATCCGTCACCTTAAGGTCCATTCAGCGCACAAGCCTCCGGAGCTCGCCGAGGCCGATCGCGCGTTCGATCCCGAGTCGCGCTTCAGCGAGCGCGACATGATGCTGATCACCTACGGCGACATGGTGCGCGCGAAGGGACAGACCGGCCTGTCGGCACTGGGCGACTTTCTCGCGGTGTTCCGCCGAGGCGAGCCGGTGTTCAGTACGCTTCACGTGCTTCCGTTCTTTCCCTACACGTCGGACCGCGGCTTCTCGGTCGTCGACTTCAAGACGGTCGATCCGCGCCTGGGGACATGGGCCGACATCCGAAGGCTCGGCGAGACGTTTCGCCTCATGTTCGACGGGGTTCTGAACCATGCGAGCTCGAGGAGCGTTCCGTTTCGCGAGATGCTGAGCGGGAACCCCGACTACGCCGATTTCGCCGTCGCGTTCCGCTCTCCCGACGACCTGACGCCGGAGCAGCGGCGCGTCCTCCGCCGCCCACGGACGAGCGACGTGCTGACGAGCTACCACTCGATCGACGGCCCGCTCTGGGTGTGGACCACCTTCTCGCACGACCAGATCGACCTGAACTACGGCAACCCGAAGGTGCTGCTGAGCGCGATCGACACGCTGCTCTTCTACGTGCGCATGGGGGCCGACTTCGTCCGCCTCGACGCGGTCACCTACATGTGGAAGGAGGCGGGGACGCCGAGCGCGAGCCTCGACGAGACTCACGAGATCGTGAAGCTCTTCCGTGACGTGCTCGACCTCGTCGCGCCGCAGGTCGTTCTCGTCACCGAGTCGAACGTTCCCCATGCCGAGAACATCTCGTACTTCGGCGACGGCGCCGACGAGGCGCAGCTCGTCTACAACTTCGCGCTTCCGCCGCTCGTGCTGCACGCGTTCTACCGGGGTGACGCGACCATGCTCTCGCGCTGGGCGTCCGGGATCGTCTACCCCGCGAGCAACGCCACCTACCTCAACATGCTCGACACGCACGACGGGATCGGGCTGCCGGGAGTGCGCGACATCCTTCCAGCGGAGGAGGTCGACTTCGTCGTCGAGACGGCGCGCGCCCATGGCGCGTTCATCTCGTATCGCTGGAGCCCGGAAGGCGACGTGCCGTACGAGATCAACACCACCTGGTACAGCGCGCTCAACTACGAGGGGGGAGCGGAACCTCGCTCGCTGCAGATTCAGCGCTTCGTCGCGTCGCGGAGCATCGCGCTCGCGCTCCGCGGCGTGCCCGCGATTTACCTCCACTCCCTGGTGGGAAGCCGGAACGACGTCCGCCTCGCGCTCGAGACCAAGGTCAAGCGCGACGTGAACCGCGCGACGCTCGACTTCGACCTCCTCCAGCGCAACATCGCCGACCCGTCGTCGAAGCTCTTCGCGCTGTCGGAAGCGCTGCGGCGCATGCTCCGCACGCGCGTGCTCACGCGCGCCTTCGACCCGCGCGGGGAGCAGCGCGTCCTCGAGTTGTCACCGTCGCTCTTCTCCGTGGTCCGCATCTCACCGAAAGGGGACGAGCACCTGCTCTGCCTGACGAACGTGACCGAGCGGACGCTTGCGGTCGACGTGCGGCAGTCGGACCTCGGCATGGAGTCGCACTACTGGTTCGACCTGCTCGCGGGGCGCGGCTGGCTGGCGGCGGGCGGCGTGTTGAAGCTGGAGATGGGGCCGTACGAGGTGCTGTGGCTGACGCCGTCGTCCGAGCTCGAGCGGCGCATCGAGTCGTCGACGCCGGCGTGACCGTCGCGTCCGCTCAGGAGTCGAGATCGTCGCGAAGCAGCTCTTTCAGCTGATCTCTCGTGAACTGCTTCGCGAGCGTGGGA
>JAMPYE010000231.1 GCA_023700825.1 Thermoanaerobaculia bacterium
ACTTGCCCGACCCGGTGGGGCCGGTCACCAGCACGATGCCGTTCTTCAGCCTCGCCACGTTGTGGAGCTCGTTGGGAAGCCCGAGCTCCTCGATCGTGGGAATCCCCTCGGGGATGACGCGAAGGACGATCGCGTAGGTGCCGCGCTGGGAGAAGACGTTCACGCGGAATCGCGTCTTGCCGGGAATCGAGTACGAGAGGTCCGTCGAGCCCGACGTCAGCAGGATGCGCGTGAGCTCGCGGTCGCCGCGCAGCATGTGAAGGACGATCGTCTCGGTCTGGAAGGGGCTGAGCCGCTGCAGCCCGGGAAAGTTCACCGGAGTCAACTGCCCGTCGACCTCCACCTGCGGCGGCTTGCCGACCGAGAAGTTCAGGTCCGACACGCGATCGGACACCTTCAGCATCGCCTCGAGTATCGCGTCGAGATTGAAGTTCTTCATTGGTTCTCCTGGTTGCCGAATTCGGATTCTATCAAGAGAGTGCAGCGAAGGTGTGGCGGGATCGCACCGGGCCTGCACTCATCGCGGATCCCGTTCGGCCGATCACGGGCGCGGGAGCGTTCACGTTCACGTGGCGCTGCACCGGCCGCGCCGGGCACAGCCGAGCGCTTCTCCGGCGCAGCATCGCCGTGTCTCGCGTGAACGAGGCCGGGCCCGCGCCCGAAAACGGCTTGTCACCCGGTCGATTCCGCCAAATGTCTCCGTTTGAAATTCGGCGCCTCCCGCCCGCGATTGACGCTCCTGTGATGGGCTACCTCGGTATCGATTTCGGGTCCCGGCGCATCGGTGTCGCCGTGAGCCACTCGGGGGAGATCGCCGAGCCGCACTCGGTGATCGCGCGCGGCGCGGAGCTCGCCGCGGCGATCGAGCGCATCGCGGGGCTCGCCGCGGAATTCGACGCCGGCACGATCGTGGTCGGCATCCCGAGAGGGGGACGGGTCGCGCCGTCCGGCAACCTCCGCCTCTACGAGAATTTCGCCGCGCTCCTTCGCGAGCGAGTCACCGCCGACGTGGTACTTTGGGACGAGAGCTATTCGACGACGGAAGCCGCGAGCCGGCTCCACGACACGGGCCGGCGGCGCCGGGACGTCAAGGAACGGATCGACATGCTCGCCGCCGCCGTGATCCTGCAGTCCTATCTCGATTCCCGGAGGAACGAGCCATAGCATCCAGCAAGCAACGACGGGGAGCGCCGCACCTGCGTACGATCGCGATCGCCGCCATCGTCTTCGCGCTGGCGGGGGTTGCCTTCGCCTGGCAGGCGCTGCACAGCCCGTACAGAGGCTACGCGTCGTCCTCCACGAACTTCGAGGTCAGGAAGGGTGCGACCACCGCGCAGATCCTCCGCGGCCTCGAGCGCGCCGGAATCCTGCGCGACTCCTTCGTCCCGATCCTCTACGTCAAGGCGCTGCGGCGCGATCTCCGCCCAAAGGCCGGCATGTACGAGTTCGCTGAGGAGCTGACGCCGCTCCAGGTGCTCGACCGGCTCGGCCGGGGCGAGAGCATCCTCGTGCAGGTGACCGTGCGTGAAGGGCTCGACCGTTTCGCGATCGCGAAACTGATGTCTTCCGAGGGGCTCGGCACCGAGAAGGAGTGGCTCGAGCTGACCGCCGACTCCACGCTCGTCGAAGACATCGCGCCGGAGGCGGCGAGCCTCGAGGGCTACCTCTTCCCCGACACGTATCGCTTCAGCCCGGGGACCGCGCCCCGCGTCATCGTCGAGGAGATGGTGAAGAACTTCCGCCGCCAGTTCGGCGAGGAGCTCGCTTACATCCGAACCGGGCTCTCGGTCCACGAGACCGTCACGCTCGCGTCGATCGTCGAAACCGAGGCGCAGCTCCAGAGCGAGCGTCCGCTCATCGCCTCGGTGTACAGGAACCGGCTCGAGAAGCGGATGCTCCTTCAGGCCGACCCGACGGTGATCTACGCGATGAAGCTGGCCGGGACATGGTCGGGCAACATCCGCAAGGACGACCTGCGGATGAGCTCGCCGTACAACACCTATGCGCGGCCGGGACTGCCGCCGGGGCCGATCGCGAACGCGGGCCTCGCCTCCCTCCGTGCGGCCGCGAACCCCGCCTCCAGCGAGATGCTCTACTTCGTCTCGAAGAACGACGGCTCGCACGTCTTCTCGAGGAACCTCGACGAGCACAACCGCAACGTCGCGCAGTGGCAGAAGCGCTACTTTCGCAACGCGGAAGGTCAACGCTAGCCACACACCCGAGAGAGGAAAGGCGAGAGGCGATCAGCAGGCGACGCCCTCGTAGCGCCGGCGTCCTCGCCGGCAGGCCCGCGGGCGTCCCGCCCGCGGACGCTCTCGCGAGTTCAACAATCCCAAGCCGCCTGAGGTCTCTCACCTCTTCGAAGCGATCGACCTGACACGAATCGACAGGGCCCGCCGAGGCTGCGCTTCGGCGAGGAAGGGCGAAAGCTTCGCTTTCGCACTCTACATGCCCTGCTATCGCCTCTCGCCTTTCGCCTCTCGTCTCGTCGCCTGCTTTGACCTTTGGCCTCTGACCTTTGGCCAGCCTCCTCGCCTCTCGTTGACCCGAAGATTCGGAGAGTGCTACGGTTTCGCGCAGTTCGCGCCGAGCGCGCCACAGGCGCGCCGCCCGAGGGGGATTCCATGCCACTCAATGCTGCGAAGCCGTACGCCCGACTGGGCGCCTTCGTGATGTTCCACAAGCTCGACACCGACGCGCTCGGAGAGACGTGGCGCGCGGGCCTGCTCGAGCCGCCGAAGATGGGGCCGGTGCTCGCGACCCGGAAGCTCGCCGGCAACCGGGAAGCCTGGGCAGCGAACTTCCCCTCCGCAAGGCTCTTCGCCGAGAAGATCACCGGCGCGACGCTGGCGAAGGGACAGAGGTTCGAGGTCGTCGACGGCCAGCCCGTCGTGGCATGGGAGTACGCGGGCGGGCGCAGCCTCGCGCACCTCGTGGCCGCGGCCGTCACGGCACACAACCCGATTCCGATCGACCAGGCGATCGCGATCGCGGAGAAGGTCGCCTCGGCCCTCGAGGCGATCAACTCGGTGAAACAGGAAGGCAAGCGCCTCGTCCACGGTGCCGTCGTGCCGCAGTTCGTCTGGATCAGCGAGGACGGCGACGTTCGCGTCGCCGGGCAGCTTCTCGGCAAGGGGCTCATCGCTTCGCTCTCGAACCCGACGGTCGCGAAGGAGGCGGGGCCGTTCGTCGCACCCGAGCTCCGTGGTGGCGGCGAGGCGACGAAGGCGTCCGACGTTTACGCCGCGGGCGCGATCCTGTACCTCGCGGTCACCGGCCAGGCGCCGCCGGAGCCCACCTCCGGCAAGGTGATCGAAGCCGTGCAGAAGGCAGTGCTCATGCACAGCGACGAGAAAGTGCCCGCCGACGTCCGCGCCATTCTCGAGAAGGCGCTCGCCACCGATCCCGCGGCGCGCTTCGACGGCCCGACGGAACTGCACAAGGCGCTCTCCGAGCTGCTCAACAAGGGACAGTACGCTCCGACGACCTTCAACCTCGCCTTCTACGTTCACAACCTGCTGCGCTCCGAGATGGAAGCCGAACAGAAGGAGCGAGAGCAGGAGTCGAAGCTCGCCGTCGAGCCGTATCTCCAGGACCTGGAACGCCAGGTTCCCTCGCCGGCCCCCGCCGCACCCGCGGCACGTCCGCAGCCGGCTCCGGCTCCCGCGCCCGCGCCGGCGCCGATGTTCGGCTCGGCGACGTTCGAGCAGCCGAAGCAGGGAGGCAGCAAACTGCCGCTGATCGCCGGCGGTGTCGCGCTCGTCGCGGCGGCCGCAGTCGGAGGCTGGTACTTCCTCGGCAGGAAGGAACAACCGGCGCCGCCACCCGTCGCGCAGGCAGCGCCTGCTCCGGCCACCGAGACGGTCGCGGCACCAGTCGCCGCCCCCGTGCTCGCGGCTCTGCCGGGACAGGAGCAGCCCGCGGCGACGAGCACCGACGAGGAAGCGCGAAAGAAGGCGATCGAAGACGAGATCAACCGGCGTCTCGCGGAAGAGATGCGCAAGCTGCAGGACGACTACAACAAGCAGCTTAAGAAGCAGCAGGACGCTTCCGGGAAGCCCGTGGCTGCCACGCAGACGACTCCCGCGGTGACGCAGCCACCCGCGCAGACGGCTCCCGCGGTCGCCCAGCAGGCACCGCCACAGCCGGCAACCGCGACGCAAGCGCCGGTGCCGGCGCCCGCCACCGCGACCCAGGCGCCCGTGCCGGTTGCCGCCGCGCAGCAACCGCCCGCGGCCGTACCGCCGCCCCCCGCGGCGCCCGCTGCCGTGCAGACCGGCGACTTCGTCGCGAGCACCGAGCTCGACCAGGCGCCGCGCCCCGTCAAGCGCGTCGCTCCCGTCTACCCGCCCATGGCGGCCCGGCAACGCCTGACAGGCGAGGTCATTCTGAGCATCCTCATCAACGAGACGGGCAAGGTCCAGGAAGTGCGCGTGCTGCGCGTCGACAAGAAGGGCATGGGCTTCGAGGCAGCGGCGGTCACCGCCGTCAAGCAATTCACGTTCGAGCCGGGCGTGAAAGACGGCAAGAAGGTCAAGACCTGGATGCCGATCCCGTTCGTGTTTCGGTAGAGGGACCGGCGGCGCGAAAGTCAGCGCAGGCGAGAGGCGAAAGGCGACGACCAGGCAGGCCTGCGTCGACGTGAGGGAGAGAGAAGAGAGCGGAGTTAACAGTTAGCGGAAGCGGGACGCTCCCGAACACTCTTCTCTCTTCACTCGTCTCTCTCCCCCCGTCTCCCGGCGACCTTTCGCCTGCTCATCGCCTTTCGCTTTTCGCCTCCTCGCCTTTCGCCTCGTCGCCTCATCGCCTCTCGCCTTTCGCCTCTCGCCTCTCGCCATCTTTCGGCGACCAGTCATCGTTCCGCACGTAGATCGTCTTCTCGACCGTGGCGTGCGGGGTGCCGTCCTCGCTGACGAGGTCGATGAGGTAGACGCGATCGGTCGAGCGTTTCGTCGCGAGCTCGGCGCGGATCGCGTCGAGCTCGGCGTCGTCGAGCCGAAAGGTCGCGCGAAGCGTCGACTTCCCTGGCCGCAGGAACCGGATCGTCGCCGCCTTGTCCCAGACCGTGTAGCCCGGGCCGAGGCAGTGTATCAGCATGATCATCAGCATCGGATCGACGGCGCCGTACATGCTGCCGCCGAAGATCGTGCCGACGTAGTTCCTCGTGCGCCACGAGAGAGGAAGCTCGATCACGATCTCCCGCAGGTCGTGGGCGATGTAGCGCACGCGTGCCCCGGTTCCGCGATAGGCGGGAAACACGTTGAACCGCCAGCGAAGCAGCCGCGTTCGGAACGACTCGGGCACGCGGCGATTCTAACGCCTGCAGCCTGCCCACAACCGATCGGCGGACGTTCATTTCGCAGACGACGGGGCCGGCGCCGAAAACTCGCCCGTACCTAATCGTCGCTCGTGCGGAGTGTGGCGAGCCAGTCGCCGTCGCGGTCACAGACGACCTCGACCTGCCATGGCCGGCAGCATACGGGACAGTCTTCGACGTAGCGCTGGCGCGCGCCGCCGCTCTCGTCGACGTCGAGCTCGACCGGCTCGCCGCAGTAAGGGCATTCGAGAGGGATCGGGTCGAGCATCGGCTGATGACATGATACTCAGAACGTCGGACGATGAATTGGCAACCAGGAAGCCAGCCCCTGGTGCCCATTTCTGGGTTCAAACTTCAGCGTTCTGCGTTCTGAATTCAGGGTTTTGTACTCAACTCAAGACGATTGCGGACGATTCCGGACTCTCGCGCTAGGACGACGGGCCTCTCCCTGCTAGCATTTCTACTTTCCGGAATGACGATGCTGCTGCGCGCTCCAGAGTCGATCTATGCCGCGTTCGACCGCTTCCCGACGAGGAAGGGGGCGTCGACGCACATCGCCCGATTCGCGCCGGCGCTGTTCCGCCACGCGGGAGGTGGGCTTCTCTACGTTCTCGGCGACGAGTCGATGCCGGCGCGCCAGCTCGAGGGCGACGTTGAGATCGTCCGCTTCCGTCGCGAGATTCCGAATTTCCTCGAGCGCGCGGTCGCGTATCAGTCGCAGCTCGCGCGAGTCGTCGGCGCCGCGCGCGGCTCGCTCCGCATCGCGCACTTCCGCGACCCGTGGAGCGGTCCGCCGCTGCTCGCCCCCGATCGCGACTGGGCGACGGTCTTCGAGGTCAACGCTCTCCCGTCGATCGAGCTGCCGAGCGCGTTTCCCGCGATCTCGCCGCAGACGCTCGCGAAGATCCGCGCGACGGAGCTCTGGTGCCTGTCGGAGTGCGATGCCGTCGTCACCCCGTCGCAGACCACGGCGGCGATGCTCGAGCGCCTCGGCGTCGCATCGTCGAAGATCACCGTGATACCCAACGGCGCCGATCCAGTCACGCCGCAGCCGCGACCCTTCGACGCGCCCGAGCGCTACCTCCTCTACTTCGGCGCGATGCAGCCGTGGCAGGGCGTCGACACGCTCCTCCGCGCCTTCGCGCGGCTCGCCGACCTCGACGAGCTGCGACTCGTCGTCTGCGGCTCGGCCCGCTCGCGTGACGGGCGGCGGCTCGAGTCGCTCGCCGTGAAGCTCGGAGTGGCGGAGCGTTGCGTCTGGCACTGGTCGCTCGACGACGCGGAGCTGCGCCCCTGGCTCGCGAACGCGGAGCTCACCGCAGCGCCGCTCCGCGAGTGCGCGCGCAACGTCGAGCAGGGTTGCGCGCCGCTCAAGATCGTCGAGTCGATGGCGGCCGGGGTTCCGGTCGTCGCGTCGAACCTCCCGCCCGTTCGCGAGATCATGACCGACCGGGTCGAAGGGAGGCTCGTCGCTCCCGACCGCCCCGCCGACCTCGCGCGCGCGATCCGCGTGCTCCTCCACTGTCCCGACCAGCGCGCGGAGATGTCCGCCGCCGC
>JAMPYE010000232.1 GCA_023700825.1 Thermoanaerobaculia bacterium
ATTGATACGTCCTATTGTGCGGGGATCTGCTTTACCTTTCTCTGCTCCTCATTTCACCCTTCCTTTTCACTATAAAAAATCGTCTCCCTTCGGCCCGGACCGTCCTATAATCCGGAGGTGCATCGCGACAAGCCGTCGAACCCGCTCACCGAGCGGTACGCGTCGCGGGAGATGTCCCGCGTCTTCTCCCCCGACTTCAAGTTCACCACCTGGCGGCGTCTCTGGATCGCCCTCGCCGAGGCGGAGCGCGAGCTCGGCCTTCCGGTCACCGAGGCGCAGATCGCGGAGCTTCGCGCCCACGCAGACAGGATCAACTACGAGGATGCCGAGCGGCGCGAGCGCGAGGTGCGCCACGACGTGATGGCGCACGTCCACGCCTTCGGCCTCCAGGCTCCCGGCGCGAAGGGAATCATCCACCTCGGCGCCACCTCGGCCTTCGTCGGCGACAACACCGACCTGATCCAGATGCGCGAGGGGATGCGCATCATGCAGCGGCGGCTCGTCACGCTGATCTCGCGGCTTCGCGACTTCGCGTGGCAGTGGCGTGCGACGCCGACGCTCGCCTTCACGCACTTCCAGCCGGCGCAGCTGACCACCGTCGGCAAGCGGGCGACGCTCTGGCTGCACGACCTCCTGCTCGATCTCTCCGAGCTCGAGTACCGGCTCGACCAGATCGGCCTCCTCGGCGTGAAAGGGGCGACCGGCACCCAGGCCTCGTTCCTCGCGCTCTTCGAGGGAGACGCCGACAAGGTGCGCAGGCTCGAAGCGATCGTCGCCGCGAAGATGGGCTTCGCGCAGAGCTACCCGGTCTCGGGGCAGACCTACACGCGCAAGGTCGACGCGCAGATCGTCTCCACGCTCGGCGGTTTCGCGCAGTCGGCGTCGAAGTTCGCCTTCGACATGCGGCTCCTGCAGCACATGCGCGAGATCGAGGAGCCGTTCGAGGAGTCGCAGATCGGCTCCTCGGCGATGGCCTACAAGCGCAACCCGATGCGGGCCGAGCGGATCGACTCGCTCGCGCGGCACCTGATCATCAACACGCAGAACCCGGCGCACACGGCGGCGACGCAGTGGTTCGAGCGGACGCTCGACGACTCGGCGAACCGGCGGATCGCGATCCCGGAGGCCTTCCTCGCGGCCGACTCGATCGCGCTGCTCTACGACAACATCGTCGGCGGCATCGTGGTGCACGAGGAAGTGATCGCGGCGAACGTCGCGCGCGAGCTTCCGTTCATCGCCACCGAGAACATCATGATGGAAGGCGTTCGTCGCGGTGGCGACCGCCAGCAGTTGCACGAGCGGGTGCGCGTCCACTCGATGGCCGCGGTCGACGCGATCAAGGCGGGGGCGCTCGGCAACGACCTGCTCGAGCGGATCGCAGGCGACGCGACGATCGGGCTGAGCGCCGAGGACGTGCGCGCGCTGGCGCGCCCCGAGGAGTTCGTGGGCCTCTCGCCCGAGCAGGTGGGCTGGTTCCTCGAGTCGCACGTCGACCCGCTGCTCGCCGGGCGCGGGCACCTCGTCTCCGACGAAGTCGGCGAGGTGCGGGTTTGAGGCGGATCGAGACACGCGTGCGCCGGCCTGGCGCCGCGCTGGTCCTGGCGTTCGCGTCGCTCTGGCTCGCGGCCTGCGCGACGACGCGTCCCGCGCCGCCGGTTCCGGGAGACACCGTCGAGCTGCGCGGCCTCGCGAGCTGGTATGGCGACGAGTTCGCGGGGCGACCGACGGCGAACGGCGAGATCTTCGACCCGAAGCAGTTGACGGCGGCGCATCGCACCCTGCCGTTCGGCACCGTGGTGGAGATCACCTACACGAAGACCGGGCGCACGACGCGTGTGCGCGTCAACGACCGCGGCCCGTTCGTGGGGAATCGGATCATCGACCTCTCTTACGCCGCAGCGGTGGAGATCGGGATGATGGAGGACGGCATCGGCGAAGTCGAGATGGCGATCCTCAGCGTCGGCGCGGGAGAGCGCGAGCCGCCGAAGCCGTACAACGTCACGATCCCGCCGGCGACAGCGGCGGAGCCCGCGGTCAGCGACGCGGCGCCGAGCGTCGCGCCGGCCGCGCCGCCTCCTCCTCCCGCGCAGCCGCGTGCGGAGCCGGCGGTGCCGTCATACGGAGAGCCGGTAATCATCACCGAGGAGATCGACACCCCTGCCGCGGAGCCGTCGGTGGCGCCTCCGCCGCCAACGGTGCGGCCGCCAGCCGCGGCGCCGCCGCCACCCGTCGCCAGGCCGTCCCAGGAGGTGCGGCCCGCCGTCGCGGTGCAGTCGGGCTGGGCCGTGCAGCTCGGTGCCTTCTCGGTCGAAGCGAACGCGATCGAGCTCAAGGCGAAAGCGGAGCGCGTCACCCGGCCTGTATCCATCGACCGTGTTGGGAATCTGCACCGCGTGCGCGTGGGGCCGTGGGCCGCGCGCTCTCGCGCGATCGAAGAGAAAGAGCGCCTCGAGGACGCCGGATTCCAGGCGATCGTCGTCAGCGTGAACTGAGCGGACACCTGCTCACGCACAGCACGCCCGCCGCATGTGGCGGCGGCACCCTCCGGCGAGTTCGCCTGTCGTAGCGCCGGCGTCCCGCCGGCAAGACCGCACCCGTCCCGTGTGTGATCCCCGATCCGTGCCACCTTTGTAGCGCTGGCCTCCGGCCGGCTGTACCGCCGGCGTCTCGCCGGCCGTCCTCGGTGAATCGCTCATCCCTAGCCCTCTGCGTCGCAAGGCCATCCCGCCCCTTTCCCGCCTCACTCTACCCACAGTAGAAACTTTGACATCGTCGACGAACCGAGGGAACCTCGGTCGATGAGGCCGGTGGGAAAGCCGAGACTGCTGCTGCGGCCGGGAGCGCCGGGGACGAAGCGATTCGCGGAGAAGTACGGTGACGCCCTCGTGGCGGTGCGCTACCGCTACGACGAGAAGAGCCTGCGGCGGTACACCACCGTGGAGCTCGTCGTCGAAGAGTCGAAGTGGATCCCGGAGCGCTGCATCAGCGACCCCGACCGGCAGGTGGGATTGCGGATCGGCTACGAGGAGACCGCGCTTCGCGCACGGATCCGCGGCGTGCAGGCGCGATGGGACCCGGTGGCGAAGCTCTGGTGGATGACGCTCGCCCAGGCGACGCAACTGAACCTCGAAGAGAGAATCGCCGCGTGGGGAGCCACGAGGACTAACATATCTGCCGACAGATGAACATATCTGCCCGCAGATGTTTCCATCTGCCGGCAGATGGGAGCAGTTCCGCTTAATAACAAGTTAGGTGGTGCAGGGGAGATGAAGTGAACGAGGCAAGTTTTGCTTGGGCACCACGCGGGCGCAGACTCCACGTTCGGGCCGTGGCGGCTTGGAGCGTTCACTCGTCGGCGGCTTCGTGCTGAGCTTCGGGCAAGGAATCGCCCGCGGTTCTGAATGCGCGGTTCGCTCCGAAGGCGGGCGTTGCAGCAAGCGCACGTTTCGGTAGCTGCCCCGCCATTCCGTGTGGCACGGCGAGGCACCACCTAACAATCGCGTTGCAGCCGACAAGAACGCGGCACTCAAAGTGGCGTAAACTGTTGGTGCAGCGCGGCCGCGTTCTTGCGGCTGAACGCGTGCGTTAGACCGCTTGGAAAAATGCCGAGTCACCACATCGAAATGCGAACCTATCGAGCGGTGGGCTTGAGCTGCCTCGTTCTTTTCTCGTTCGTGGGCGTGGCCACATTCGATGGAGAGGAGCGCTGGCTATCGTGGCTATTTGCGGCCTTCGCAGTTTTCGGCTTGTACATTGCGCTTGGCGCAGGTTCATTCGACCTCGATGAACGAGAGGTTCGACATCAATCGGTCTTTGGCAAGTGGCAGATGTTGTGGGAAGAGGTGGTCTACGTCGAGATCGGCGTTGCCGATGGGACCCTCGTGCTTCACGGTGGCGCCAAGCGGTTCATTCTCTCGCCACCGAGCTCGTGGCCGCGACACGTGCGAATTGAAGCGGTGCGCTTCGTTCAGCAGCAAGTCGAGAAACGCAACCTGCCCATTCAGTACACGCGTTCCGCCGCATACAAGATCATGAGAGGAACCCGCGTTGAATCAGGAGCGGTCTAACTATCGCGCTCAAGCCGACTTCAACGCGCCGCACCATCTGTTGTAAGCTGTTTGGGCAGCGCGGGCGCGTTGAAGCGGCTTAGCGCTGGCGTTAGACCTGACGAATGACGAGCCCTCCTTCAGCCGTTCCTCCAAGTTCCGATGCGCTGCGCGAGGCGCTTCAAGTATCGGAAGACCTCTTGCGAGACCTGGAGCTCGGTGAGTCATCGTTATCGGGACTCGTCCTGAGAGCTGTTCGCCTCGCGCGGCTCGTGAACGATTCGGAGCATGAACAGATGTTCAACCTCGAAGCCTCGGGGTATCCATCTACGCCCCAAGGCATCCCGCAACCAGCGTGGTCGCTTGCACTCAAGGCAAACCGTGGGTACCAAGAGCTCGATGCGAAGACGAAGGAACTGAAGCAGTTCGCATACACGGACTCGATCGACGAGATTGAGCAGGAGCTTCAAGCCTGCAAGCTGCGACTTCAAGCGGCAGGGAATGTACCGATATCGAGCAGCGGCTCGAACAATCCGTTCACTCCGGCGCCACACATGGCGCAAATCCAAGAACGCGAGAGAATCGTCCAAAATATCCGCAAGCTAACGGAGCGTCGCGCCGAACGGCGAACTCTTCTCCATCAATTCGCTCTTCGGGTCCACTACGAACTAAAATTTTCCGGAATAGCCTCGGACGTGTTTGCACGCCTGCGCGAGCGAGTCGACCGTGCGGTTGGATCGACGGTACCGCATTCGGTGAAACGATTCGCGGCCGTTTACGAGAATCTGACGTCGGACAATCCAGAAGACTGGTCAAACGCGGTCCACAGCTGCCGGAGAATTCTCCAGGATCTTGCCGACGTCCTTTACCCGCCACGGGAAGATCGAGTGATAGAGAAGGACGGGCGGAAGAAAGTCGTCAAGCTCGGGCCAGATAACTACGTTAACCGGCTGGCAGCATTCGCGGAGGAGCGATCAGAATCAGCTCGATTTGAAGCGATCGTCGGCTCGAATTTGGACTACTTGGGCGATCGTCTCGACGCTACTTTTCAAGCGGCGCAGAAAGGCTCTCATTCGACCATCGTGTCTCGCGAAGAAGCAGATAGATACGTCGTATACACGTATCTCCTCGTCGGTGATTTGCTCAGCCTGGCCGGTCAGGTCTAACTCAGTTGCTGCAGCCGACCAAAACGCGCGCCACGGTCGTCGCAGCTCGAACGTTTTCGGTGGCGCGTTTTGGCGGCTGAGCAACAGCCGTTAGACCGCCAGCAAACAGCGATGTTCGAAGAATTTCCAGATTCCGAAACGACCGTCCTTTCACACTGGGCTACGGAATACATGGCGCGTCGCGCGTCCGATATTCAGTTGCTTCAATTCGTCGACGCGCATTTGCTCATGGATGACATGGCGAGGCGTCTCACGAAGATGAGTCGGTTCTCTGAAATAGAGACCTCGAACTTTCGCCGCGCGATTTTCCAAATGCTATTCGCCCGGGCCGTCGATGGATTTCTCACGTATCTTTCTGGCGTAGTTTGGGACGTGCTTTCGGGCGCTCCAGAGATGCTGAGCGACGAAGCAAAAATCGACTACGGCGTCATCTTAAATGCCTCCGATCTCGAGGAGCTTAGGTCTCATGCCACGGAATTGGCGATCAGAAAGAAACGAGACTCGATTGGATATGGAGGCATCAAGGAAGCTAGACGGTGGTTCAGCAACGCAAAACTACTTCCAGAACTTGAGGATAGCGAATGGGCAACCATTAACGAGTGGGTTGCGACTCGAAACATCATCGTGCACAACAATGGAAGCGTGAACGAGATTTACAAAGAGACCGTCCCAGACTCAAAGCTTGCGCTTGACGAGGAGCGATTGGTTTCAAAGGACGAGCTCCTCCAAATGCAGTCGCTCTTCGTGAAGGCCGTTCGAGCGCTCGACGAGAAGGTGGGAGATCGGTTCACATTGGGGCGTCGAACATTGCGAGACTGGCAACAGTTCTCGTCCGAGGCGGTCTAACATGGCCGCTGCAGCCGATGAAAACGCGCAACTCAAAGTTCCGAAGCCTGGCTTTTTCAGCGCGTGCGCGTTTTCACGGCTGAGCGCCAGGCGTTAGGCGGCGCTGGAACGTATCGTTTCCTCGGCCGTCTCCATCAATCATTCGTAGGTTCGCGGGCGTCCCGCTCGGCACGGGCATGGGCACCGGCCACCTCCACGGGCGTCGCCCGTGGCGTGCGGTTCCCTCCGCGGGTTTCGCCGCCTGCCGGATCTCCGTCGCCACGGAAAGTGAGATCTTCCTTCCGGGTGTGGCGCCGTCTAACATGTCGCTGCAGCCGACAAAAACGCGGCACTCAAATTGGCGTAGACTATTCGGGCAGCGCGGCCGCGGTTTTGCGGCTGAGCTCCAGCGTTAGGCGGCCGTGATCCCAAGCTGGAGGTGATCGAATGGGAACGTGGGGAGTGCACGCGTTCGAGAACGATATTGCCCTCGACTGGGTTGACGAGAGTGATCCAAAGTTGGTCCAGGTCGAAAAGGCGCTAGACAAGGTCATCTCCACCCCGTCAGACGTGTACCTAGACGCAGATGATGGACAGGTCGGTTGGGCGGCTGCAGAACTCGTCGCGGTCTATCATGGAAGGAATGCTCCAGGTTCGCCGCTAAAGGAGTCGCTGTTTACGAGGCTGAAAAGGAGCTTGGGGCTACAAAAACCCAACCCGCCGCGTCCGGACATGATCGCGAAGGCGCTTGCTTCCCTGGATCGACTGGTGGGGCAAAACTCGGAACTCGCCGAGCTTTGGAATGAGTCAGAGAGCGCCCAGGAATGGAAGA
>JAMPYE010000233.1 GCA_023700825.1 Thermoanaerobaculia bacterium
CGCCGCGCGCAGCATCTTGAGGTTGTCCATCCGGACGAGCAGCGGCAGGTCGGTCCAGCGCTCGACGTAGTCGCGGTCCCAGAGCTTCTCCTTGAAGATCACGTGGCTCAGGCCGAGCGAGAGCGCCGGAGTCGTCCCGGGCCTCACGACGATCGCGGTGTCCGCCTTGGTCGACGTCGCCGAGTACTCACAGGCGATCACGACGACCTTCGTGCCCTTCAGCCGCGCCTCGGTCAGCCAGTGCGCGTCGGGCATCTTCGTCGTGATCCAGTTCATCCCCCAGATCACGACGGTGCGCGCGTGCTCGACCGCGTGGAGGTCGAACTCGACGGTCTGTTGCCCGGTGACCATCGGATGCCCGGGGGGCAGATCGGTGTGCCACGAGTAGTTGTCGAAGCCGCGCCCGCCGACCGCCTTGTCGGGGCCGACGTTGCGAATCTTCGCGTCGAGCAGCGCCATCGAGTTCGCGAGGCGGTACATGCCGAACACGCGCGTCATGCCGAGGAGCGGCATGCCGCCGCGGAACTTCATCGCCTGCGTGCCGACGCCGCCCATCGCGTCGATCATCTCGTGCTCGTAGCCCTGCGCCGTGAGCCGCTTCTTCCCTTCTTCGCCCGTGTACGTCGTCGCGATGTTCGTCAGCGCGGACGCGACCAGCGCCGCGGCCTCGGCGTGCGTCACGCGCAACCACTCGTCGCGGCCGCGATTGAAGTACTCGATCGGCGGCTTGCCGTTCTCGTCGCGCGGGAAGCCGGCGTCGACCCATTTCTTCCAGCCGGCGCGCACCATGCAGTGGCGAAGCCGGCGATCGCCGTAGAAGCGGCGCGTGAGAGCGAGCCCCTTCTGGCAGACGCGCGGGTCCCAGCGGTGCGTCGCCTTGTTCCCGTGCAGCCCTTCGGCCTCGCCGTACTTCATCGACGGCCCGATGCGGGTGATCACGCCGGAGCGCACGTACGCGTTGAGGATGCAGTTGTGCGTGTCGTTAGGCGCACAGGTGAAGCAGAACTTCGAGTCGTATTTCCAGAGATCGCGGTAGACCTTCTCCCATCCGCGGTCGGGATAGACCGCGAGCGGATTCGTGACGGAGTCGAGACCCCACCCCGAACGCGCCGAGAGCACGAACGCGCCGAAGCCTGCCGCGCTCAGCGCCTCGAGAAACTGCCGCCGGTTCACTTCCGGTGTCTTCATCGGGTGACCTCCCAGGTGCGGATGTGGGCGACGATCGCTGCGATCTCGTCGGAAGCCAGCGCCGGCCTGACGGTCGAAGCCATTCCAAACGTCGGCATCGACGTTCCGGGCCGCCCGAGCCGGATCGTCTCCGCCATGTACCTGTCCGTTGCCGTGGCGAGCAGCACGCTGTTGTTGAGCGCCGTGCCCTCGCCCCCCTCGCCCGTCTTCCCGTGACAGCCCGTGCAGTGCTCGGCGTAGAGCGCTGCACCCCTCGCCTTCTCGCCGCCGAGCCTCTCCGCGAGGTCGTCGGGCGCCGCAGGCATGACGCCGTTGCCGAGTGCCCGGAGGTGCGCCACGACTTTGCCGACTTCCTCGTCGGTCAGGCCGTTCGCGTGACCCCAGGCCGCCATCCGGCGTCCCGGACGCCCCTTGCGGATCGTCTCCGCGATGAAGCGGTCCGACGCCAGCGCGAGGAATCCTTCCGACGCGATCGCTGGGAACGCCGTCATCCCGGCGAAGCGCATCCCCTCACCTGCAGCGCCGTGACACGACGCGCAGAAGGTGCCGTAGAGCGTCTCGCCGTCGCGGGAGAACTCGCTCGCGCCGAAGCGCACGACGCGGATCCGGTCCTTCGGCCAGTAGGCTTCCGGCAAATCGCTGCGCCGCAACGAGAACATGTAGAGCGTCAGCAAGTCGATCTGCTCTTCGGTAAGGCTGAACTCCGGCATCTTCGAGCCGGGCACGACCGTCGCCGGAGCCCGGAAGTGCGCCTTGAACCAGCTCTCGAGCGAGCGTGGGCCCGGCACGTGCGTGAAATCGGCGAGGCCGGGGTCCTTCTCGCCCTCGCGCGTGAGGTCGGGCCCGTCTTCGCCGCCGACGCCGCCGATCTTGTGGCAGCCGCGGCAGCCGAGAGTGTGGAAGAGCGCCTTCGCCTCGACGAGGCGCGGCGTGCCCACGCGGGAGTCGAGCAGCACCCGCAACGCCTCACGGTCCATCTCCGGGATGTCGCCGAACGACGCGTGCCATGGTCCATCAGGCGATGCCGCACGCTTCGCGACGTGCTTTTCGTACCACTGAGCGTCGTAGCCGCGCACCCCGACGTAAGTCAGATCCGGAGACGTCACGGTTGCCGCGGCAAGCGGCCGCAGCGTGCCGCCCCGCCCGTCGAGCGCGTGACAGGAGAGGCAGTCGTATCGCTCGACGAGTTTCTCGCCGCGAAGCACGAGCTCGTAGTTAGGCACCTCGATGTGGGTATGGCACGTCCCGCATCCGGCCTCGGCGTACTTCGCCGGAATCATCGGCTCGGGCCAGTGGCGTGCGTCGCCGTGGGCGTCGGCACGCTCGGTCGCCCGTCCCTGGCCGCCGTGGCAGACCGTGCAGCCGAACTCGGCCGGATCGTGGACCACAGGCTTGTGCGCGCCCAACACCTTGTCGCCGGCGATCGCAGGCTCGCCCGGCGCCATGCCGACGTGGCACGACACGCAGCGGTCCATCACGTTCAGGCTCGGGACGACGACCTGGCGGAGCCTGACGTCGATTCCGTGCTCGGCGAGCGAATCGGCACGAAGCTGGTGGCGGCGCCATTCCTTGAAGAAGTTCTCCTGGACTGCCGCCACCACGAGCAACGCAAGCACGCCGAGACTCGACCAAAGCAGTAGATGCTTGTTCTTCTTCATCTCAGTGCCCCGGCCATTCCGATGGCGACCAGTAGAAGACCCAGTTGGGGCCGCGGAAGTGCTGGCCCACGACCGTCAGCAGGATGAACCCGCACAGGAAGCAGGTGAAGAGCGCGAGTGCGCCGGCGCGCGTCGAACCCCATCGCTTCACGGCCCAGATCGAGAATCCGGCGTAGAGCGCCGTGAGCACTGTGCCCGGGTTGATCGCCGTGATCACCAGCTGCGGCACGTCGGGCCACCACTCGCGTATCCACCCGAAGCGGATCGCGAACGCCTCGAGCGCGAACGCGGTTCCGAAGCCGTACACGGTCGACAACAAAACGAGCGGCACGCCGCCCGGGCCCCCGAACCAAAGTCCCGTCCCTTCCTTCTCACGATCGAGGTACGGGATGAGTCCCAGGCCTAACAGAACGATCGACGGGATGCCGATTCCGCCCATGAAGGCCGAGTAGGCGACGAGCTCCTGAAGACCCAGGAAGTACCAGGGCGCTTTCGCGGGGTTCTCGGGCACGTTCGGGTTCGCGAGCTCCTTGAGCGGCGCGTCCGAGACGAGCGCGAGGGCGGTGCAGATCAGCACCGTCAGCATGAAGACGCCCATCTCCGCGTAGAAGAGATGCGGCATCGAGGGAACCGTGTTCTCCGGCCCCTTGCCGACTGCCGGCGTCTTCCCCTTCACGATCGCCGCGATCTGGTAGGTCTTCTGCGGAGCCTCCGTGAAGACCGGATAGGTGTCCGCAGGTGGCGGGCCGAGGCGCGCGTCGGCGTCGTCGGGGCGCGCGATCCCGCCGTCCTTGCGGACGCGCCACATGTGCACGCCGAGCAGCGCGACGAGCGCCAGCGGCAGGATCATCACGTGCAGCAGGAAGAAGCGGATCAGCGCTTCCTCGCCGACGTCGCTCGAGCCGAGCAGCAGCAGCCGCTGGAGCCCGCCCGGATCGAAGTACTCGGTGATCTTGAGCGCGTCGGTGACTTCCCGCGGCGACTGCGCGATGTTCGCGCCGATCGTGATCGCCCAGTAGGCGAGCTGATCCCAGGGCAGAAGGTAACCGGTGAACGAGAGGCCGAGGGTGATGGCGAGCAGCCCCATCCCGACGAGCCAGTTGAACTCGCGCGGCTTGCGGTAGGCACCGGTGAAGAAGACGCGCGCCATGTGCAGCAACACCGCGACGACCATCACGTTCGCGGCCCAGCGGTGGATGTTGCGGATGAACCTTCCCGTCGGGACGACAAAGTGGAGGTCCTTGATCGAGACGTACGCCGCGTCGGGGTACGGCTTGTAATAAAACATCAGGAGCACGCCGGTGATGAGCGTGATCAGGAACGCGGCCACCGACATGATTCCGAGGCCCGCCGTCGTCGACCAGCGGAGGCTCCAGCGATGCGTTCGCACCGCGTGGAGGTGAAGGAACACGTTGCCGAAGACGAAGCTCGAACGCGTGCGATCGGTCGTCGGCGCGCCGCCGCGAACGAGCGACTCCCGGAACGTCTTCGGAATCTCGCGCAGATTCGCGAGGAACCGTCCCATGGCGGTAACGCCGGAGGTGGCACCGGACGCGTCGCTCATGTGAGCCTCGTGCCCGGGTCGACGACCTTGCTCTCGTCGACGACGAACGACCCGCCGTCCTTCGTCACCGCGAGCCACGGAAGCGCGGTGGGTGCGGGGCCCTTTTTCACCGTGCCGTCCTTGTGGAACTCGGAGCCGTGGCAGGGACAGGCGAACCCGTCGGCGCTCTGCTTCACGATGCAGCCGAGGTGCGTGCAGATGGTCGAGACGGCGTAGACGCCGTCCTTGTCCTTGAAGAGCGCGACCGAACGGCCGGGCGGGACGAAAGGCTCGCCATCCGCGAGCGACTCGGGAAGCGCGACCTTGAACTTCTTCGACGGCGCAGGGAGGACCGCCGCCCGCGGGAGCCGCAGGATGCCGAGCAGCGCGAACGCAGCCGACGCGCCCATCGCCCACATCGCGGCCAGCCCGAGGAAATCGCGGCGGGGCATCGGCTCGGGGTCAAGTCTTGAAGATTTAGACGTCGTCGTCATCGTCTCACCTCGATGTCTGAATGGCGGCGTTCGGAGTCGACCAGGAAGCGGTGAAGCAGACGCGCTCCATCCCGATCGCGTCGACCGGGCAGCGCATCACGCAGAGGGCACACCGGATGCAGCGGTCCTCGTCCTTGAGGATTGCGGAGTTCTCGGAGAGATCGGCGTCGCCGCCGAGCGCCGCGGCGACCGCCGCGTCGACGTCGCCGGTGCGCTCGAGCACGTCGAGCGAGACGAGCTTGAGGCAGAGCGTCGGGCAGACGTCGGCGCACCCTCCGCAGAGCACGCAGCGCGTGCCGTCGAAGACCGGCGTCACTCCGCAGTCGAGGCAGCGCGACGCCTCGCGCATCGCGAGCTCCGCGTCGTACCCGCGCTCGACGACCTTGTCGGGATGGTGCAGCCGCTCCTCGGGCTCGATCGTCGGGACCGGCGCGCGCGCGATTCGCTCGTAGCCCTGCTCGCGGCGGTAACGGTCGAGCAGCTCGAACGACGTCGTGATCTCCGAGTCGAGGTGGCGCCCGGTGAGGTAGCGATAGATCGAGCGCGCCGCGGCCTTACCGGAAGCCACGGCGTCAATGATGAGGCGCGTGCCGTGCGCGAGGTCGCCCGCGACGAACACGCCGGGGGCCGTCGACATCAGCGTGTCGCGATCGACCTTCGGCCAACCGGGTCGCATCTCCTCGATGTCGTCGCCGCCGCTCGCGCGGAACGAGATGTCGGGCGACTGGCCTACGGCCATGAGAACCGTGTTGGCTTCGACGATCCGGACCTCGTTGTCGTCGTAGACCGGAGAGAAGCGGCGCTGCTCGTCGTACACGCGGACGCAGCGGCGGAACTTCACGCCCGTGACGCGACCGTCGTCGTTGCGCATCACCTCGAGCGGGCCCCAGCCGTTGAGCCGGCGGATGCCTTCCTCGTCGCCTTCGACGATCTCGACCGTGTCGGCCGGCATCTCCTCGAGCGTCTCGAGCGAGACGAGCGTGACCGCGTGGGTCGTCTCGAGGCGCGCCGCGGTGCGCGCGGCGTCGTACGCGATCTGGCGCAGCACCGTGCGCGCGACGTCGTAGGCGACGTTGCCGCCGCCGATGACGACGACCTTGTCGCCCAGGTCGAGCGGCTCGCCGAGATTCACGGAGCGGAGCAGGTCAACGCCGCCGAGCACTCCGGGGCCGCCTTCGCCGGGAAGCCCGAGGGCGCGGGAGCTCTTCGCGCCGACGGCGATGAGGACGGCGGCGTAGTCGCGGCGGAGGTCGGCGAGCGAGACGTCGCGTCCCACGGCGACGCCGCAGCGGATCTCGACGCCGAGTGCCTTGATGACCTCCACCTCTCCCCGAATCACTTCGCGCGGGAGGCGGTAGCCGGGCACGCCGTAGGCGAGCATCCCGGCGGGCTCGGGCTCGAGCTCGAAGACGACCGGGCGGAAGCCTAACAGGGCCAGGTCGTGCGCGGCCGAGAGCCCGGCCGGCCCGGCGCCGATCACCGCGACCCTCTCCCCGTCTGCCGGAACGATTCGCTTGTCGACCGTCGAGCGGACGAGCTCGGCGAACTCGTTGACGTCGGCGCAGATGCCCTCGTACCCGCGCACGTCGTCCACCACCTCGGCCGCATCGCGAATCTCCGGCCCGAACATCTCGCAGACGAAGCGTTTGAGCGCGCGGATCGAGATCGGCTTGTCGTTTGCGACGAACGCTCCGTCGTCGTCGACGCGCGGGATCTTCCCGCGACGGCACGCCGCCTCACACGGAGCGCCGCAGACGCGCCCGCAGATCGAGGCGAACGGGTTCGGCCCGCGCGCGATCAGGTAGGCCTCTTCGAACCGCCCTTCCGCGATCGCACGCACGTACCCGCGCGCGTCGGTATGGACCGGACAGGCCGCCTGACACGAGATCAGACTCTTGTGGTAGTCCTCGCCGGGAACCTGAACTCGAAGCTGCTCGGATGTGTCCATCGTCGGCTCGTGATTCTTGACTTGTTTATAGACA